>BLMO01000184.1 GCA_011957885.1 Clostridiales bacterium | reverse complement strand
AAAAAAGGCTCCCTTGTGCAAAGGGAGCTGTCACAGCTTTGCTGTGACTGAGGGATTGTTTAATAATTACGCAGGATGCGTGCATACAGATTTTCATTCATAAATGAATAGACAGTGTACATTCCGTAGGTAAACAGCCCTACAAGCAGCCCCCCCAGAATCCAGATTGCAGGGAACCATGGTGCAAGACTTGCATATGCTCCATTCAAAAGCAATGCTATACTTCCGATGACACAGGTAAATAACATCCGCTGTCGGAGGCCTTTTCGAATACGTGTGGTTTCAGCTGCGCTTTGATCTTCCGTTCTGTAAAACTGCCCCGTGTATGTGATGATATGTGCATCCATCATCCGGTATAGCAGATACAGAAGCACCGCAAATGCGGCAATTGTAAAAATTGCTTCTGCCGCACAGACAACCATAATTCTTGGATATAATATGGCGGCTTGCTTCACACCAAACGCAAAAGAGTCGGGTGTGTAATTGTTCAGCCCGCCGGTATAATGAATTAGCAATGCTTCATGGAGGATGGATACAGCACCGGTCAATACGGACAGAATGATCCCCCATAGTGCGTGTTTTTTATAATCTTGTTTCAGATATGCAAAAACTACGATGAGAAAAGCAACTGGCAGGATACCCGGCAGCATATTTACATAATCAAAGTAAATGCAGAAGCACAGCCCGCATGCAATCGTGGACAGGATCAGAAGGATGCGCGTTCTTTTTGCAGCAAGATATCCTTTGTTTGGCAGAATCTCGTTTGCATATTTCTGCCACAGGGTATCGGTCAGTGTCCGATCCGCACAAATGCCTTTGATATACCGGCGGAATCGGAGCAACCAGGGAAGGCAGACCGCCAATACCACGATACAGGAAATCCCGTATAAAATGTTAATATACTCGGTCCAGTCTACGCTTCCCTGTCCCACGTAGTGACTTACAAAAATAGTGGGAATCAGCGGCAATACGGAACCTGCGGCGCGTGCAAAGAAGGCAATGTACGTAAATACCTGCAGTGCAGCAACACTGGAGTATTTTTGGTTTTTGCCCCGCAATGCCCCACGGGAAGGAACAACGCTTGGAGCAGTGGCACCGGTGCGCAGGGCGGCGTAGGAAAATCCGGCGAACAAATGGGACACTGCCGGCAAAAAGAAGATTGTGCTCAGCACATTGAAGGTGAACGTCATCAGCATGATATAGGAACTGGAGTTAAATGGCAGTGTGAATACGATGCACATCTGTGCAGTACTCACTATAGCCAGCTTGGCAAATCCGTCCCGGGCGTCCCCCAAGTGATCGGTAACTTCCGCCGCTTTGGAAAGACCGTGCATGATCATCAGCAGTCCGATGAAGTCCGGAAGGATATCAATGATATTGATCAGCGGATTGCATAAAAAGATCATGCCGGCGCCAATCCAAGAAAGTCCCAGCGGATCCCGCTTTTGTTTATGCGTTTTCATTTGTTGTACCTGCTCCGCAGCATTTTTTATATTTTTTGCCACTGCCGCAAGGGCAGGGGTCATTCCGTCCCACCTTCTCGGCAGCTTTTTTAACGACAGGTTTTTTCTTGAGGGTTCCGTCGCCTGCTCCTGCAAATCCGGCTGAGACCGGCTTGATAATCTGCTCACGCTTCATAGTCTGAGGGCGTGGCATTACGGAAAGCAGCATACGAACGGTATCGTCACGAATCATAGTGACCATTTCATCAAACAGATCGGCGCCTGCAATCCGGTATTCGCTGATCGGATTGCGCTGTGCGTATGCCTGCAATCCGATAGATTCCATCAGAGAATCCATATCTTCCAGGTGATCCATCCATTTGGAGTCTACGTTGCGCAGCAGTACCACCCGTTCCACTTCCCGGAAGGTTTCTTCTCCGAAAATCTTTTGCTCTTTCTCTTCGTAGATTTTCATAGCCCGGTTCAGAAGTTCTTCGCGGATTTTTTCCCGCAGATCACCAGGTTTCCCGGAAAGATCGTTAAAATCGCTTTCTTGACAAAGCAGTCCCATATATTTATTTTTCAGGGAAGCAACATCCCAGAGATTTATATCATCTTCGTGGAGAAATTGGGTAATGGAATCGGAAATGGTGGACTGAATCATGGAGATCATTTTATCCCGGAGGGATCCGCCTTCCAGCACCTCCTGTCGCTGCTGATAAATGACCTTACGCTGCTGATTCATTACATCATCGTAAGAAAGGACATTCTTTCTGCGTTCAAAGTTCTGATCCTCAAGGCGCTTTTGGGCGCTTTCGATGGAGTTGGAAAGAATGCGTGCGTCAATGGGATCGTCTTCTGTAATTCCCAGACGGGACACCATGCCCAGAATCCGGTCGCTGCCGAACAGGCGCATCAAATCGTCTGCCAGAGACAGATAAAATCTGGATTCGCCCGGGTCACCTTGACGCCCGCTCCGACCACGGAGCTGGTTGTCAATACGCCGCGCATCGTGGCGTTCTGTGCCGATTACAAAAAGTCCGCCTGCCTGTACAACCTTTTCCGCTTCCGGCTTGATTTCTTCTTTATATTTGTCATACAATTCCCGGTAATGCTTCCGGGCTTCGATGACTTCATCGGATACGGACTGGGAAGAACCGGTAGCCAGCATAATGATTTCTTCTTCGTAGCCTTCCTTGCGCATCTGCTGCTTTGCAAGGTATTCTGCGTTTCCGCCCAGCATGATATCCGTACCGCGTCCCGCCATGTTGGTGGAAATGGTAACAGCGCCCAGCTTACCTGCTTGCGCTACGATTTCTGCTTCTTTTTCGTGATATTTTGCGTTCAGCACATTATGAGGAATGCCGGCGGCTTTCAGTTTTTTGGACAGTATTTCCGATTTTTCAACGGAAACGGTACCAACCAACACCGGCTGACCTTTTTCGTGGCATTCGATGATCTGCTGAATAACTGCTTTATCCTTCCCGGCAATGGTGGTATATACTACGTCGCTGTGATCCACACGGATCATCGGCTTGTTGGTGGGCACTTCCACAACATCCAGATTGTAGATTTCCCGGAACTCGTTTTCTTCAGACAGAGCAGTACCGGTCATACCGGACAGCTTGTCATACATTCTGAAATAGTTCTGGAATGTTATAGTTGCAATGGTACGGTTTTCCCGTTGGATTTCTACGCCTTCCTTTGCTTCGATCGCCTGATGAAGTCCGTCGGAATAACGGCGACCCGGCATAATACGGCCGGTAAAGCTGTCTACGATCATAACTTCATTGTTATTGATTACATAATCCGTATCCCGTTTCATAATACCGTGGGCGCGGATTGCCTGATAAATATGGTGGGAGATGTCTGCGTTTTCCGGATCCGACAGGTTTTCGATTCCAAAGAAGGCTTCCGATTTTTTGATGCCATTGGCAGTCAGTGTACAGGAGCGAGCTTTTTCGTCTACGATGTAATCCTGTTCCACTTGATCGTTTTCTACTTTTGCGTCCAACTCTTTGATTACAAATTTAGACATGGTACGTGCCAGCGCTTCTGCGCGCTTGTATAAATCATCTGTTTTGGTACCGTGTCCGGATATAATCAGCGGGGTGCGGGCTTCATCAATCAGGATAGAGTCCACCTCGTCCACGATGGCGAAATAGTGTCCCCGCTGCACCTGCCCTTCTTTATAGGTAGCCATATTGTCACGCAGATAGTCAAATCCGAATTCGTTGTTGGTACCGTAGGTGATGTCGCAATTATATGCCGCCTGTTTTTCTTCTTTGGATTGGTCATGGATAATTAGCCCGGTGGTCAGCCCGAGAAATTCATGGATCCGTCCCATTTCCTCCTGACCCATTTTGGCAAGGTATTCGTTGACGGTGACAATGTGTACGCCTTTTCCTGTGAGGGCGTTCAGGTAAGCGGGCAGTACTGCTACAAGGGTTTTACCTTCACCGGTTTTCATTTCTGCAACTCTGCCCTGATGGAGCAGAATACCGCACATCAGCTGAACACGGAAAGGGCGTTTGCCCAGCACCCGGTCTGCCGCTTCCCGCACCAGCGCAAACGCATCAGGAAGAATATCGTCCAGAGTTTTGCCGTTTTGCAGCTCTTCCTTCAGGCGGTTCGTCGTCTCCCGCATTTCCTCATCCGCCATATCTTTGTACTTTGGCGCGAGGGCTTCTATTTTATCTACCGTAGGGATGATTTTTTTGATTTGGTGATCACTGTATGTTCCGAAAATTTTTGTCATGAGACTCATATTTTGTTTCACTCTTTCTTTCACCGGATTCCCTGGAATCGGCGAGATTCACAAATCTAAATTTGCAGCCGCCGCTGCATTTCTGTGAACCAACATAGAAATAATGTAATAATTATATCCATTTTACAACAACTGTGCACAATTGTAAAGAAGAAATAAAAAAATTTACATACAATGCTATAGACAAAAAGCACGGGGAATGCTATAATCCTTCTGGAGTAAATACGATAGGACTGGATATACGCAAATTATGCATATCAATATTGTTTTGGTGGAGCCGGAAATTCCGCAGAATACGGGTAATATCGCCCGCGCATCTCATAGAGCCTCTTGGATTTCGCATTGATGATGCAAAGCTGAAACGTGCGGGATTGGATTATTGGCACAGTCTGGATATCCACTATTATAAGGGACTGGATGACTTTTTCGAGAAGCATCCGGACGCGGATTTTTACTGTTTTTCTACAAAAGCAGAAAAAGATTATACCCAGATTCAATATCCCCAGGAAACATATCTTTTGTTCGGGAAAGAAACCCGGGGACTGCCGGAGGATTTTCTGCGGGCGCATTATGACCGGTGCGTGCGTCTGCCTATGCGGCAGGGATTGCGCAGCCTGAATTTATCCAATGCAGTGGCAATCGGCGTATATGAGGTGCTGCGGCAGGGAAATTTTGCTGGATTGCAATGTGCCGGAATAATACCGGGAGAACAGTAAAAGGAATTTTTTAAAATAAAGGGGAACAAACATGAAGATTTTATTTCAGGGAGATTCAATAACGGACGGGGGCAGAGACCGGAGCGACTGTCATCATCTGGGCGGCGGATATGCCTACTATGCGGCAAGAGAGATTCAAAATCGGCATCCCTATCTGGAACTGGAATTTATGAATTACGGACTCAGCGGCAGACAAACTGGGGATCTGGTGGAGTGCTGGAAAGAGCAGTGTACAGATCTGCAGCCGGATTTCGTTTCCGTTTTGATCGGTGTAAATGATACATGGCATCGGGCGGAAACAAGAGAGTGGCTGCCGGATGCGAAATTTGAAGAAAATTATCAGTATATTTTAGAGGAAATCAAAAGAAAGACCAATGCCAAAATTCTAATGATGGAGCAATTTTTGCTGCCGGCGCAGGATAAGGAATTTTTCCGGGAGGATGTGTTCCCGAAAATTATGGTTACCCGCAAGTTGGCGCGTCAGTATGCGGACGCATTTATTCCGCTGGACGGAATTTTTGCGGCAGCCTGTGTGGAAAAGGACGCCCAGCACTGGTCTGAGGATGGCGTGCATCCTACGCTGAACAGCTGCAAGCTGATGGGCACCTTGTACGCGAATGCATTTGACCATATTTATTATAAGAAATAACCGGAAAGCAATGTAACATAAAGCCCCCCTTTGGAGCCATGCAGCAGATTCTTGGGTGGTGTCGCATAATACAAACTATATAAGGCTCCCTTGTGTAAAGGGAGCTGTCATGCCTACGGCATGACTGAGGGATTGTCTGAGCTATTATTTTAAATAATCTACAAATCGGGAGACCCTGCAAACAATCCCTCCGAGTTTTGCTGCGCAAAACCCAAGGGAGGCTTTTTTGTTTGTGCTATACGGAAGCTCCCCTTATAGGGGAGAAGTTTGTTTTTAAGGAGTAGATAGGTATAATAAATAATATTGATTCATCTTGTGGAGAAAGGGGAAAATAGAGATTAATATGGCAAAATATATTGTGGATTTTACCGGCAGTAAGTCTTTGCAAGATATTCATATACGGTTTAAACAGGTTTTTGATTTTCCAGATTATTATGGTGAAAACTGGAGTGCTTTTTGGGATTGTATAACGGATATGATAGGGGATCCCATGTATATCGAGGTTTATGGATTGGCAGACTTGCAGAAATTATCCGAAAAGCATGCAAACATTTTTAAAAAATGTATGGAGAATTTACTGCATTATGCAGGTGGCAAATATTCGCATATAACACATGTCAAATATATTGATTGAAAAAGAAAGCTCTCTATAGGGAGTTTTGTACATTTGGGTTATAAGTCTCCCCCAGCAAAGGGAGGTGGCATGCCCAAGCGTAGCGACCATGACGGGGGATTGTCCCCCCAACAAACCCACCCCCCTTGTGCAAAAGGGGGGTGGGTTTGCGTAGCAAAACTCGGGGGGATTGTTATTGCTTTTATTGAAAATGATCTGTAAATCAGCGGTTTGTGCAGACAATCCCTCACCCGCTGACGCGGGAGCTCCCTTTACTGGGGGAGACTTATGAGATTTGTGCTTCGCGACAGCTCCCTTTGCCGGGGGGCTTTTTTGTTTGTGCTGCTTGGGAGCTTCTTTTGTGTTGCGGGAGCTTATTCCTTTTCGTAAACGATGCTGCCGTCCCGCAGTATGGCGCGTACCCGGTCGCCTTCCTGGATCCTTCCGGAAAGCATTTCCTCTGAAAATCCATCTTCTATCTTCCGGACAATTGCACGGCGCAGTGGTCTTGCTCCGTATACCGGATCAAACCCTTCCTTGGCAAGCATTGCAGTCACTGCATCGTCAAAAGAAATCTGGATCCCTTGGGCTGCAATCCGGTTTGCAACCTCCCGGAGCATCAAAGCTGCGATTTGCTGGATGTCTGTATCCGTCAATTTATTGAAAATCACAATTTCATCTACACGGTTCAAAAATTCCGGACGGAAGGTGCGCTTCAGTGCATCCATCACGTCACGGCGCATGTCTGCGTCACCAGTGTCCTTTTCCGGCGCGAAGCCCAGCTTTTTCGGTTCAACAATGTTGCCTGCACCTACATTGGAGGTCATGATAATAACTGTGTTTTTAAAGTCTACCCGTCTGCCTTGGGCGTCGGTGAGAATACCATCCTCCAAAATCTGCAGCAGAATGTTGAACACATCTGGGTGTGCCTTTTCGATTTCATCGAACAGCACGACAGAGTAAGGATGGCGGCGGATTTTTTCTGTCAGTTGCCCGCCTTCATCATAGCCCACATATCCGGGAGGGGAACCGATCATTTTGGAGGTGCTGTGCTTTTCCATATATTCCGACATGTCGATACGGATCATGGCATTTTCATCGCCGAACATTACATCTGCCAGCGCCTTGGTCAGTTCTGTTTTTCCCACACCGGTGGGACCTAAGAAAATAAAGGAACCAACAGGGCGGTTCGGATCCTTCAGCCCGGTGCGTCCCCGGCGGATTGCCTTTGCAACCGCTTCCACAGCTGCGTCCTGTCCGATGATCCGCTCTTTTAGAAGCTGATCCAGATGAAGCATCCGCTCGCTTTCTTCTCCTGCCAGTTTTTTCACAGGAATACCTGTCCAAGCGGTAATGATATCTTCAATGTCGCCGCGGCTTACAACTGCATCTGTGGGTTGGGTGGGATCCTTGCGCTGGGCGCCGATTTGATCCTGCAATGCTTTTTCGCTATCCCGCAGCTTTGCTGCGCGTTCGTAATCTTCGCCTAAAATCGCTTCTTCTTTTTCGGCGGTGACGCTGCGCAGCTTTTCTTCCAGTTCTTTTACCTCCGGGGTAGGCGTAAAGCCTTTGATCCGCAGGCGGGAAGCAGCCTCATCTATCAGGTCGATTGCTTTGTCCGGCAGGAAGCGGTCGCCGATATACCGCACAGACAGCTGTACTGCGGCTTCGATTGCCTCATCGGAGATTTTTAGCTTGTGATGGGCTTCGTATTTATCCCGCAGCCCCATAAGAATTTGCACAGCTTCTTCCGGTGTAGGCTCCCCTACCAGAACCGACTGGAACCGACGTTCCAGTGCTGCGTCCTTTTCGATATGCTTACGGTATTCATCAATTGTGGTTGCTCCGATCAATTGCATTGCACCACGCGCCAGCGCCGGTTTAATGATGTTCGCTGCGTCAACAGCGCCTTCCGCTCCGCCAGCGCCGATAATGGTGTGAATTTCATCCACAAAGAGGATGATGCGGGGATCCTTTGCAACTTCCTCCATAACGCCTTTCATGCGCTCTTCAAATTCGCCACGATACTTTGCGCCTGCTACCATGGAGGAAATATCCAGCGTTACAATGATTTTGTCCCGCAGGTTTTCTGGTACGGCGCCGTCTGTGATCCGCTGTGCCAAGCCTTCCACCACGGCGGTTTTACCCACGCCGGGTTCCCCGATCAGGCAGGGATTGTTTTTGGTTCTTCTGGAGAGAATTTGAATCACCCGTTCTGTTTCAGCATCTCTGCCGATGATAGGGTCTATGCGCCCTTCCTTTGCCAGCTTGCACAGGTTTGTGCCGAATTTGGATAAAGTTGGCGCACCGGGGATGGAATCCTTTTCATTTTTGGAAGCGGATTTTTGTGTGCCCTCATTTCGTTCTTCTTCGAAGCCGGCTCCGAAATATTCAAACAGGTCGTTTTTAATATCGGAGACTGATGCATTTTGGGCGCGGATCAGTTTGTTCGCAAAGCTTTCTGTTTCGCTGATAATTGCAAGAAGCAGATGCTCCGTGCCTATATAGTTATGGGACATTCTGGAAGAAGCAAAGGAGCTTTCTTCAATCACTTTCTTTGTCATGGGGGTCATGTCGGCTGCCGATACTGTGGAGGGGGCTCCGGTTCCTACAGAGGAGGCGATCAGTTCTCTTGTGGATTCTGTATTCACACCCCGTTCGTTCAGGATTCGGCATGCAATACTATCGTCTGTCAGCAGCAGTCCCATGAGGATATGCTCTGTGCCCACATAGGTATGTCCCATTTCCTGGGCGGTAGCCAGCGCCTGGGTCAGCGCGTGCTGGGCTTTTTGTGTAAATCTGTTATTCATATTTATTCTCACTCTTTCTTTTGCAGTATATGTAGTATATGCCTGCTCCGGCGTAATTTAACCGAATTGCTGTGTGCTTGTCCGGAGCTGCTCGGCGCGCAGCTTGTCGCGCTGGGGGGCGGACAGCGGTTCTTCCGCTTTGGCGGACAGCGTTGCAGGCATGCATTGGATCAGCAGTGTGTCCAGCTGGGGATAGGTAATGCTTTTACAAAGCCCCATGGCGATTCCCATGCGGACGTCGGCATAAAGACGGTACAATTCTTCTGTATCCATCATATATGCACTGCGCATCGTTCCCAGCGCACGCATGACCCGGTCCCGCAGGAGATCTTCGTTATTTTCCAAAAGCTGCTGTCTTGTTTCCCGCTCTGCCTGGGCAATGGTGCCGGTAGCCTGACGCAGATTATTCAGGATTTCTTCTTCTGTAGCTCCTTGGGTAATGCAGTTGGAAAACTGATACAGGCATCCTTTGGCTGCGCTGCCTTCTCCGGTGGTTCCCCGCACGGTAAGTCCGATTTTGGAAAGCTGACTCTGAATGCTTTTGATTCTGCCGGTAGCAGTTAGTGCAGGGAGAAACATCATCACAGAGATGCGCAGTCCGGTTCCAAGATTGGTGGGACAATGGGTCAGATATCCCAGTTCCTCATCAAAAGCTACATGAAGCTTCGCATCAATGGCTGCGTCTGCTTTCAGTGCGGCTTTCATAGCGCCTTTCGGATCAAACCCGCCTCGAATACACTGGATGCGGAGATGATCTTCTTCGCATACCATAATATAAACTTGCTTTTCATCGTTTTCTATCATTGCGCAAGGTGTATTTTTTCTTGCAAATTCCGGACTGACCAGATGCTTTTCCACCAGAGACAGTTTTTCATTTTCTGTCACTTTGGAGAAATCTGTAAAGGTGTATCCCTGCTCCGATGCAAAGACCGTGCGGACTTTTTCGATGATTTCCTTTGCGCCTGTTTGATCCAGTCGGGGTTCAAAGGGGTAGTCTACTAAATTACGGGCAAGCCGGACTCTGGTGGATACAAAAACATCTCTGTCTGTTCCTTCTGTTTCATACCAATACATATTTATGACCGTTCCTTTCTGTCTATGATAAATGGGTTACTGGGCGCGCAGATCCCGAATCTGATCCCGCAGCTTTGCCGCTTCTTCATATTCTTCCGATTCGATTGCTTTTTTCAGTGCACTTTCCAGTTCCGTTATTTTTTCCATGGCTGTGCGCTTTGCCTGAAACTTTTCAGGCGCGCGGCCTCTGTGTACTGCCGCCCCGTGCAGCCGTTTCAGGGTGGGAGCAAGTTCCTCCCGGAAGGAGGTATAGCATGCGGGGCATCCGACTTTTCCGTTTTCTGCAAGCTGCCGGAAGGTAGCGCCGCACAGGGAGCACTTCTTCTCCGCTTTCTTTTGCTGGATTTTCGGTGCAACCCCGGCAAACAGACTTCCCAGCAGATTGCCTCCCAAAGGATCTGCAAAGAAACTGTTGTTTTCTTTTTCCACCTCGTTTGCGCAGTCATTGCACAAGGCGTATTTTGTTTCTTTTCCGTTTATGATTTCTCTGTAAAAAACTGTTGCTTCTTTTGCATGGCATCTTGTGCATTTCATTGTATGTCTTTCCTTTCTTTTTGCATTCTTATATAATTTTACTGCATGAGTGTCATTAAAATGTGACGCAATATGTCGGCGCGGACCATGTTTCTTCCCGGCTGCTGTATTCGCTCCAGCGCTGAGTTACAGACTGCCGCCGTTATAATTGCGGCTTCCTGTTCCTGCACAATTTCATTATCCAGCAGGTTCCGTATATATGCCCGGGCTTCCTCCTCAGAAACACTGTCTCCCAGTGCGTGGAAAAAGTGGGTTAGGTATCCGTTTTTAGACATGGGCGCCCGGATAATGCGGATATATCCGCCGCCGCCCCGCCGGCTTTCGGTGATGTATCCGCGCTGGGGGGTGAAGCGGGAGGAAATCACGTAGCTGACCTGGCTGGGAACACATCCAAGCTTCGCTGCCAGATCGTTTCGCTTTACGCTTGCAGTTCCCTCTCCTTCTTCAATCATTTGTTCAATCAGTTTTGCTATATGTTCCGATAATAGCATACCGTTCATCTCTCCGTTCTTTTATTCTGACAGTAGTATACATTGAAAGTCAGAGAAAGTCAAAGTCAAAGAAAGTCAAACTTGTTTGATGGCGGCTTATTATATGTAAAAAAACTG
>BLMO01000183.1 GCA_011957885.1 Clostridiales bacterium | reverse complement strand
CAAAAATTCAGATCATCGGCGGTGCGGAGGAATCTTATATAGAAATTCTGCATTTTAATGAAAATTTGTATTCCTTTTCCATGAGCAAATCCCTGATCAGTTTTAAGGAGTCTCCGGATGTTTCCTCTGTGCTCCGATTCTGGGAAAGCGGATTTACTTTCAAAGGACTACGGTACATTTTGCGGCTGTCTCCCAATAAAGGAGAAAAAGCAATCAACGTGCATCTGACAGACGATGATTATGTGAAGTGTCTGGAAGTCAAAAGCCGAACAGGAAATATTTCCGTAACAGATATGGAAACGGATACAGACTATATTTTCACTATGGAAAGCGGATCTGTAAAAATGGAAAATGTCACTACCGGATCTGCACTTAGTGTTACATCAACAGGGACACAGCCCTGTGCTGTGGAATTGGAAAACACAACTGTCCGCCTTCTTACGCTGAATCTAACGGAGGGGGACGTGCAGGCAAAAGTATTATCCGCACTCACAAGTAAGATTGACGTTGCCCACGGCAGTATTAATCTGGATTATATCCCACGGAGGGATTTGTTTACCATAGCAGTGAATACCAAAGGAAAACTGTCTGTAAACGAGGTTGGATATATTGACAAATACCAATATACCACAAAAGAGGAAGATGCCCAGCCGAGCGATGACGAGGAAACTGAGGAAGAAACCCTGACGATTAACTGCAAGGATGCGGCGGTATATCTGTTTGCACAAACGCTTCCGGCAGATACACAAAAAGCAAAATAACGGAACATACAAAAGAAAGGCACCGGATGAAATGGAGCACACTAAAATTAGCGTGCCGGTACAGGAGAAGGAGGAGCATCCTCTCTGGGAGGAGGAAGTGACCCGACAGGGCTTTGTTCCCTTAACAGGCCGGGGTAAAGCAGTTTTTTGGACGTCGGTTGTTCTGACGCTTCCTCTGACTGTTACTTTTAGTGCACTGCTGCTGTTTATTTTTGTTTTGTGCTTTCTGACTGTATGTGCGCTGATCGCTGCCAGCTTTCTGCTTATCGGCGGTGAGGTGG
>BLMO01000182.1 GCA_011957885.1 Clostridiales bacterium | reverse complement strand
GTGGGGGATTGTTCTGCTATCATTTTGAATGACATGCAAAGCAGAGTTTTGCTAAACAATCCCTCAGTCACAATCGCTACGCTTGGCTGTGCCAGCTCCCTTTACACAAGGGAGCCTTTTGTTGGACGTGATTTGTAATATCCCCCTTTGCTGGGGGCTTAATTCTATATAATTTTACCCGTATCATTTAATACGAAATTTGCTTCAAAGGTTGCATCACAAGCGGCTGCGATGGCTTGCAATTCTTTTTCAGAAAAGTTATCTCGTTTTAATTTTTGACTGATATTTTGTGCAGATGTTTTCGGTGTAATTTTATTTGCTAAATCTTGCAGGGTCATTTCTCGTGCCGCCAATAGCATTTTTATTTTTATTGCAATTGCCAATATATTCCCTCTTTTTTTAGTACATTAACATAAATTTGATCCTCAGATCTGTTCGCCAGTGTCTTTCATTGTAAAGAGAGAGGTATAGTCACAATTTAACACCTCTGCAATTCGAATCAGATCCTTTTCTGAAAAATTATCATCTCGCAGTTTATTGCTGAAGTTGCTTTGCTTATATCCGAGACTTTCGGCTAAATCTTTTATTTTCATGTTTCTTTTTATTAAAATAATTCTGATTTTATCTGCGGCACCCATAAATTTTTTATCCTTTTTATTCTGACGCTGGTTTATCTTCGTCGGGTACATACTCTATCAAATCACCCACAGTGCAGTCCAATGCTGCGCAAATCCGATTTAAAACACTGTAATCAATTTTTTGTACCCTGTCGTGGTACATTGCATTGATGGTAGTTTTAGATACATTGGACATTCTGACAAGTTCAGCCATTTTGATTCTTTTGATACCCAGTATAGTAGAAAGTTTGCAATGAATTGCCATAAATATCACTCCTTTTAATATATTGTAACATATACAATGGATTTTGTTCGCTAAATAAAATAAAAAAGTTTTAGCTCGTGGTATAAAGGTATTGACATGTGCGCTTCCATGTGATATTATATCATCAACAAATGATAAAAAATACCATTTGCAAATACCACGAAGGGGCTGTAAACATTTTATGAACAAGTTTGAAAAGAATCTGGAAATGTTTTTTTCGGAATGCAGAGAAGTGGCGTTAGCCGGGAATCTTTGTTCTAATGTTGAATATCGAAAACTGTCAAAAGAATGCGGTGCGTTAATGGATGAGATCATGAGCAAGCTGGATCAGGACAGCAGAAATCTGGTGTTCCAGTTGGAGGAAACGCAAAATCAAAGAGCCGGCATTGATATTGAAAGTGTCTATTATCAAGGAATATCGGACTGTGTCGCTATATTGAAAAGTTTGCAGGTGCTGTAGCTTTTCTTATCGCTTTTTCACCTTATCCCAATATGCGGCGGCGGCTTGCTCTGTTTTGTTCTCGCCGAACTGATAATACTGCCGATCCTTTAAATCTGTCGGCAAATACTGCTGATCCACCCATCTTCCGGGATAATCATGGGGATAAATATATCCTTCAAATTTCGGACTGCGCAAATGATCAGGCACCTCACGCCCTTTGCCGGCGCGTACATCTGCAAAAGCGGCGTTTACAGCCGCATAGGCTGTATTGGATTTGGGTGCGGTGGCAAGCATGACTGCCGCATTTGCCAGGGGAATTTGCGCTTCCGGCAGACCAAGCTCCCGGGCGCTTTCCACACATGCCCGGGTAATAACTGCCGCCATAGGATATGCTGCACCAATATCCTCGCTGGCAATCACCTGCAGCCGTCGGCAGGGAGAGATTAAGTCTCCGCCTTCCAGCAGGCGGGCAAGGTAAAACACTGCGGCATCCGGATCGGATCCCCGTATGGATTTTTGCAGTGCGGATAAAAGATCGTAGTGTACGTCTCCGTCCCGATCAAAGCTGCCCGCCATGACAGACGGTGTCAGAGCGCGAACAGTTTCTTCTGTAACTGTACCACCCGCTGCCGCACTGGCGCATTCCAGCATTGTCAGCGCTCGGCGAACATCTCCGCCGCAGACGGATGCAACATACTGAAGGGCATTTTCATCTGCGCCGTGATCGCATAGCGTGTCCGCCACACGCTGCAAATGGGTAAACACGTCCTGCGCCGATACCGGTCGGAATTCAAACACGGAACACCGGGATAAAAGCGCATCGTATATGTAATAGTAGGGATTTTCCGTTGTAGAAGCAATCAGCGTGATTCTGCCGTCTTCAATATACTCCAGCAGCGACTGCTGCTGCTTTTTATTGAAATACTGAATTTCATCCAAATACAGCAAAATTCCGTTTTGTCCCATCAGTCCTTCTGTTTCCGCTGCCACGGCTTTTACATCGGAAAGAGAAGCAGTTGTAGCGTTCAGGCGGCGCAGTTCCATTCCGGATTTTTGCGCGATAATTGTTGCACATGTGGTCTTGCCTGTGCCGGGAGGACCAAAAAAAATCATACTGCCGAAATGCCCGCTGTCAGATAGGCGGCGCAGTATTCCGTTTTTGCCTACTAAGTGTTGTTGTCCTGCCACCTGGTCAAAATCTGATGGCCGCAGACGATCTGCCGCCGGTGTCTGAATTGCCATTATATATTCCTGCCTTTTTGTTTGATTAAATCCCGCACCACTTCGCCTGCGATCAGCAGTCCTGCTGCCGGCGGAACAAATGCGCAGCTTCCGGGAATGCTTCGTCTGCTGCTGCCTTCCGGCACCGCTTCATTTTCCAACGGCTTTCGCGGTTCTTCTTTGGAATAGACTACTTTCACATTGGTGATTCCTCTTTTGCGCAGCTCGATCCGCATAACTCTTGCCAGAGGGCATACCGATGTTTTTGCAATATCCGTAACTTGAAATGCACAGGGATCCACTTTGTTTCCGGTACCCATAGAGGAAATTACCATAGCGCCTGCCGCTTTGGCTTCCTGTATAATGGAGATTTTTGCACTGACGGTATCTACTGCATCGATTACGTAATCGTATACAGAAAAATCAAAATCTGCCGCGGTTTCCGGCAGATAAAACATCCGGTGGCACCGCACCTGAATATCCGGGTCGATATCATGGATTCGTTCCGCCATTACATCCGTTTTATATTTGCCGACGGTACTGTGCAATGCGATGATCTGTCGGTTGATATTGGACAGGCTGATTACATCTGCGTCAATCAAATCTATTTGTCCGATACCGCTGCGTGCAAGGGCTTCCGCCACAGCGCCACCCACGCCGCCGATTCCGAAAACTGCAACTCTGCATTTATATAAACCTTCTACCGCATTTCCAAATAAAAGCGCGGTGCGCCCATGCTGTTCTTTCATACGTTCATTCACCTGATCTGCTGTCCAAATTTATTATACAATATGATACCATGTGGGCAGATTTCTGTCAACGGATTGACGAATTTCAATTTTTAAGGTATACTATTATATAAATTTTCGGGAAAGGATCGAATCTATGTTTTATCATTTTGTCTGGTACTTTTTTATTTTTGCATTTATCGGCTGGTGTGCAGAAGTGGGATATGCCGCTGTGGTTACGAAAAAATTTGTAAACCGGGGATTTTTGCTCGGTCCTTACTGTCCGATTTACGGGTTTGGAATTGGGTTGATTTATCTTTTGTCTGTTCCTTTTGAAAAAAATCTGCTGGTTTTGTGGCTTGGCTCCATAGTGGTCACTTCCGGAATTGAACTGATCACCGGGTTTGCCATGGACAAGCTGTTTCATAATAAATGGTGGGATTATTCCGATTTTCCGCTGAATATCGGCGGATACATATGCCTGCCATTTTCCCTGCTTTGGGGATTTGCCTGTGTTGCTGTCGTGAAGCTGATTTTCCCGCTTACAAACGGATTGATTGATTTGATTCCCTATCCGGTGGGAATTATTCTTGCATCCATTCTCAGTGCACTGCTGCTGTCGGATGCAGTGATCTCCGTTATCACTGCTTTGGGGCTCAATAAAAAGTTGGAACGCATGGATCGGCTGGCAAAAAAGCTGGAGGTCCAGTCACAGAAATTTACCGATACGGTTACACGCGCCGTGCAGAATGCAGCAGAATTTTGTGAGGAAGTCGGGGACCGCTTTGCAGATGGCAAGAACCGTATAAAGGAAAAACTGGAAAAGGAACGGGAAGAAGTCAAGAACGGGCAAAGAGAAAAAGAAGAATATGAGGAAATGGCAAAGAAGAGCACGCTTTTGCAGCGGCGTTTGATCGGCGCGTTTCCGAATATGAAGCCTAGAAAAAACTTTTTGCATTTTGAAGCAATTCGGGACAAAATACAACGCAGGAATAAAAAGGACTGAAATATATGGCAAACAGGAAAAATAGTCGTCTTACTATGGGGCGTGCACTGATCACCGTTGGTATTCTTTTGCGGATTTTTCAGATTATCGGATCTTATCTGCACATGTCCGCTGCATCTGGTGCAATTCTCTCCGGATGTATGTTATGTTTTTTTACCGGCGGGCTGGGGGTTTTTGCATATGAACATCGGGGGCGTGTAACGCTTTTTGCGCTGATCTGCGCACTGTGTTCTCTCAGCAGCACATTTATGGTGAGTGTGACGGGGCTCGGCGGCTTTGTAAAGTTTTTGTCCGTTGTTTTATATTTCCTCACCTTTGCGGCGTATGGACTTATGCTCATGTGCATGGGACGACCGCTGCAAAAGGGAGCGGGTGTAGTAATTGTTCTCATGGGTGCAGCGCTGATTCTGCCAATTGCAGGTATAGTGGTTCCAGAAGGAGCAGTGCTTGCACTGTTAAGCGGAATATGGATTTTGATGGGTGTATCTATTTATATATGAGGCAGTGAAAGGACAAATGAGTAGATTCGTCGGGGACTGCAGTATTAATAAAATAAAGGCTCCCCCCCAGTAAAGGGGGCTGCCGCGCAGCGGCTGGGGGATTCAATTGAATCTGCGCGGAAATTTTTTAATACGCAAAAACCGGACTGCTTATGCAGTCCGGTTTTATCATGTATTGCAAGTTGATTACTTAATCTCAACTTCTGCGCCTGCTTCAGTGAGCTTCGCTTTAATCTGCTCAGCATCTTCCTTGCTTGCGCCTTCTTTAACAGTCTTGGGAGCTCCCTCAACCATTTCCTTCGCTTCCTTCAGGCCGAGACCAGTGATTTCACGAACCACTTTGATAACGTCCAGTTTCTTCGCGCCGAAGCTCTTGAGTACAACGTCGAACTCAGTCTTTTCTTCAGCAGCAGCTGCGGGAGCAGCGCCACCTACAGCAGCTACAGCAACAGGTGCTGCGGATACACCGAACTCCTCTTCAATTGCCTTTACCAGGTCGGACAGTTCCAAAATTGTAAGCGCTTTGATTTCTTCAAGAATAGCAGTTGTCTTTTCGGATGCCATTATAATATACCTCCAAATAATTTCAAAAATTTGTTGCCGCTTTGCGGCGTTTCTTAATCAATCCGAAAAATCGGATTATTCAGCAGACGTCTCTGCTTCTGCAGCGGGAACTTCTTCTCCGCTCTTGTCGATTACTGCCTGCAGGGCAACAGCCAGTCCGGAAAGGGGACCTTGCAGGGAACCGAGCATTCTGGCAATCAAAACTTCCTTCGGGGGAATATCAGCCAGTTCTTTTACAGTAGCCAGATCTACTACCGCACCGTCCAAAAATCCGCCGCGAAGTTCAAAGCTTTCCACTTTTTCTTCATATTCTTTCAGGATTTTTGCGGGAGCAACCGGATCATCATAGCTGATCGCAATTGCATTCATGCCTTCCAAAAGTCCCTTGATCTCGCCAAGTCCTGCAATATCAGCAGCACGTCCGATCAAAGAGTTTTTGATTACGGCATATTCTACGCCTGCGCTGCGCAGCTTTGCACGCAGCTTTGTATCATCTTCAACGGTGATACCCTGGTACTTTACAAGCACACCGGCAGCCGCACGTCCCATTTTTTCAGAAAGATCTGCAACGGCAGCTTTTTTCTGTTCAAGAATCTTCTCACTGGGCATTTTCCATACCTCCTTCTAAAAATTCACAGCAGGATGCATAGGGCAATAAAAAAGTCTTTTTCCGGCATGCCGAAAAAAGACGTAAAATACTACAGTATTGCGTCTCCTCGGCAGGAAAGCATATGCTTTTACCGAAACCTGCTGTCTTTGGTGAACGGATGAATTATAGCACAGTTTGACTGGTATGTCAATAGTTTTTTGAAAAAATTGTAAGTCGATAGTACATATCAAACAATCCCTCCGCCTTGCCTTACGGCAAGCCACCTCCCTTTGCACAAGGGAGGCTTAGGTTAGATGAAGGCTCCTGCGCAGCATCCGGATTTAAAAGACTCCCCTCCAGCAAAGGGAGCTCCGCATAGCATTCAATTTGAAGAGGCTCCCCCCAGTAAAGGGAGCTCCTGCGCAGCGGGTGAGGGATTGTTCTGCTATTATTGTGCAGTATTTACAAACCGACAGTGTATCTCAAACAATCCCTCCGACATGATCGCTACGCTTGGACAAGCCACCTCCCTTTGCTGGAGGAGCTGATGAAGCTTGTTGAAATTTGCAGTGGCAGCCTCTTTCTTTACATAAAAAACAGCAGACTATTGCCTGCTGTTTTTTTCTTATTGTGCAAAAGAAAATTCCGGAGACACCGCCCGCAATCTGTGATTGCGATGACGGGTCGGGTTCTTATTTCAGCATCCCCGCAAGAATCGTTTTTGCAGCTTCCAATGCTTCGGGAACTTTTGCAGTGTCCTTGCCGCCGGAGGTTGCAGCATCCGGGCGTCCGCCGCCTTTGCCGCCGGTGACAGCTGATACTTCTTTCAGAAGCATGCCTGCATGGGCGCCTGCCTTTACTGCGTCTTTGCCGCAGCATGCAACAAAGTTGAGCTTTTCACCATCCTGTACAGAAAGTACTGCCACAATAGCGGCGTCTCGATCCCGCAGCTTGTCGCACAGGCTGCGGGCAGTTTCCACAGACATATCCTTTATATCTGCTGTGCACAGTTTTACAGCACCTACCGTCTGAGCGGAAGCGAGAATTGCATCCAGCTTACCCAATGCAAGCTTGGCCTGGAGCCCTTCGATTTCTTTTTTGAGCTTTGCAGCTTCCTGCTGCATACCAGCAGCCTTTGCCGGGAGATCCGCAGGGCTGTTTGCACGCAGTCCCCGTGCGGTTTCTGCAATCAAATGATCCTTTTCCGCCAGCAGAGACAATACACCCAGTCCGGTCACAGCTTCAATTCTGCGCACACCGGCTGCCACGGAAGTTTCAGACAGTATTTTAAACAAACCGAGCTTTCCGGTGTTGTCCGTATGGGTTCCGCCGCACAGTTCGGTGGAAAATTCACCCATTTTTACAACGCGTACCGTTTTACCGTATTTTTCTCCGAACAGTGCCAGAGCGCCTGCTCTCTTCGCGGTTTCAATATCTGTTTCCATAGTATCAATGGGGAGCGCTGCAAGAATGTTTTCATTCACCAGTTTTTCTACCTGTGTAAGCTCTTCCGGCGTGAGGGCAGAGAAATGGCTGAAGTCGAAACGCAGCCGTTCCTCGTCTACATAGGAACCGGCTTGCTCTACATGATCGCCCAGCACCTGCCGGAGTGCTGCCTGCAGCAGATGCACGCCGGAGTGATTTCTTCGAATCGCCTGTCTGCGCTCTCTATCAATGCACGCCGTTACGCTGTCCCTTTCCTGGATCACGCCGGAAAGCATCTTGCATACGTGTACAAAAACACCGTTTGCTTTTTTCGTGTCCAGCACGGCGGCGCTGCCTTCCGGGGTTGTGATTGTGCCGGTATCGCCGACCTGACCGCCGCCCTCACCGTAGAACGGGGTTTTGTCCAGGATGATGCTGCATTCTCCCTCGGATACTGCCCCGCAGCGCTCACCGTCCACAAGCACTGCAAGAACAGTACTTTCAGTGCTGTCTTCGGTATATCCGGTAAACTGCGTAGCTGCAATGCCTGACAATGCGCCGTCTGAGCCGCTGTCCCAGCTTGACAGATCAGATCTTGCCGCACGCGCCCGCTCTTTTTGCTCCTGCATCAAGGTATGGAAAGCTTCCTCGTCTACAGAAAGACCTTTTTCACCGGCAATTTCACAAGTGAGATCCAACGGGAATCCGTAGGTATCGTACAGCTTAAAGGCATCTTCGCCGGCAAGTGTTTTGCTTCCTGCAGACTGGGCTTCACCAATCAGTTTTTGCAGAATGGCAAGTCCGGCGTCAATGGTAGCTTCAAACCGTTCTTCTTCCATTGTAATAACTTTTTGTATATAGCTTTGTTTTTCCGAAAGTTCAGGATATGCTCCGCAGCTTTCACCGATTGCCACAAGGCAAAGCTCGCCGAGAAATCCGCCCTGGATTCCGATGCGTTTACCGTGGCGTGCGGCGCGGCGCAGCAGGCGGCGGAGCACATAGCCTCTGCCTTCGTTGGAGGGAATGACTCCGTCTGCAATCATAAAGGTTGCGCTGCGTATGTGGTCGGTAATTACACGAATTGACATATCTGCATCCGGATCGGTACCGTATTTTACTCCGGCAATACTGCATACAGTGTCCAGAATTTTGCGGACCGTGTCTACTTCGAACAGGTTGTCCACGCCCTGAATAACGCAGGCAAGCCGCTCCAGTCCCATGCCGGTGTCGATATTTTTCCGGGCAAGTTCTGTATAATTGCCCTTCCCATCGCTATTGAACTGGGAAAACACATTATTCCAGATTTCAACATACCGGTCGCATTCGCAGCCCGGGTAACAGGTGGGTTTGCCGCAGCCGTATGCTTCTCCCCGGTCAAAATAAATTTCGGAGCAGGGACCACATGCCCCGCTGCCGTGTTCCCAGAAATTGTCTGCCTTGCCAAGACGAACAATCCGCTCCGGCGCAATGCCGATTTTATCCCGCCAAAGGGCATATGCTTCGTTATCTTCTTCATATACGGAAGGATACAGCCTATCTGCTGGAATTTCCAGTACTTGGGTCAAAAATTCCCAGCTCCATGAAATAGCTTCCTCTTTAAAATAATCGCCAAAGGAGAAATTGCCCAGCATCTCAAAAAACGTGCCATGCCGGGACGTTTTTCCAACATTATCAATATCGCCTGTGCGGATGCATTTCTGGCAGGTGCACACCCGATCCCGGGGCGGCTCGTCCTCTCTGGTGAAATACCGTTTCATAGGAGCCATGCCGGAATTGATCAGCAGCAGGGATTTATCATTGACAGGAATCAAGGAAAAGCTTTGCAGGCGCAGGTGTCCTTTTGATTCAAAAAAGGAGAGAAACTGCTCCCGCAGGTCATTGAGGGAAGTCCATTTCATCGCAAGTACCTCTTTTATTACACATTCATAAATATGTATCATTATAGCATTCGCTGTAAACCCTGTCAAGCAAAGGAAGTGTTTTTACAGGGGAGATTTAGATAGTATGCGGCAATTAAGGTGTGCGGGTATGAGCTTCAGAAAAGGATACCCCCAGCAAAGGGAGGTGGGTTTTGCGTAGCAAAACTCGGAGGGATTGTCTTGCTGTCATTTTAAATAATCTACAAATCAACAGTCTTACTAAAACAATCCCTCACCCGCTGCGCGGGAGCTCCCTTTGCACAAGGGAGCCTTTTTGAGTTTGAGTTTGCGCGGGAGTTCCCTTTGCTGGGGGGGGAGGCTATAAAGTTTGGTAGAACCTGACAGCCCTCCCTTGCTGGGGACCTTGATTGAGTTTGCGCTGCAGCACCTTTCTGGTAAAGATTTAACCGGCAAAATTAAAGGGAGCATATGCTCCCTTTAATTTTGCTTCTGCACTGTTTTATATTCGTCGTAGTATTTGTAATACGGACAGGCGCTGTACGGATGCTGCATAAACCGAACCATTTCATCTTCATCCAGATTCAGATCGCACACATCCATATCATATATTTCGTCATAATCATAGTATACGCAAGTGCTGCAGTCCGTCTGATTCTGTAATTTTTTTGCTCCATTCCGGCACCTTCTTTCCAGATCCAGTATAGCACATCTCTGGAAAAATATCAAGAAAACAGTTGCAAAAATCCGCTGCGGCGGGTACAATACATATAGAAGCAACTTTGAAGGGAGAATTCGAATGGGATATATAGAAAAAGTACCGGCTGAAATGCAGGGCAATGTATTTTCAATGGTGGGCAGCGACTGGATGCTGGTTACGGCACAGAACGGAGAAAAATACAATACAATGACGGCAAGCTGGGGCGGCATGGGCATACTGTGGGGCAAGCCGGTGGCGTTTGTGTTTATCCGCCCCCAGCGGTATACGTACACGTTTTTGGAAAATACAGATCGGTTTACACTGTCCTTCTTTGGCGGTAACTGCCGGGATGCGCTTGCATTGTGCGGTAAGGTCAGCGGCAGGGATACAGATAAAATTGCGCAGGCGGGACTTACTCCTTTTTCCACCAATGACGGATACACTTCCTTTAAAGAAGCATCTGTGATTCTGGAATGCAATAAGCTTTACGCAGATTTTATCAAAGAAGAAAACATGCTTGTGCCGGAATTGATGGAGCATTACAAAAACAGAGACTTTCATAAGATGTATATTGCAGAAATTTCCCGCGGATTGATTCAGGAATAATTTGCAGCGAGGAGAGAAGTTATGTTCTGCGGAGAGGGAATTACGGATAAAGGGAAGCTGGAGAATATGAAGCATTCTCATGTGTTCATGCGGTTCCCCGGCGGTAAAGCCAAAGCGGTTACTTTCAGTTTTGACGATGGTGTGGTTGAGGATGCATGGATGGTAGAAATGCTGAAGAAATATCATATGGGCGGCACGTTCAATATTAACGCTGGACTGTGCACCCATGATCCCACGGATTATGAGAAGGTGAACAGCGACTACCTCCCGGATAAAAGCATACAGGAGCGTTTTACCAGAAAAGAGATGTGTCGGATTTTCGAAGGAAGCGGTATGGAAATTGCTTCCCACGGATATACCCATGCACAGCTGGACAAAATTGATACGGCTGCCGCTATGTGGGAAATTTGTCGGGACCGGGCAGAACTGGAACAAATCACCGGCGTGCCGGTGCGCGGGTTCGCTTATCCCCAGGGAGGGGTGAACGATGACATCGTCACATTTCTAAAACAATGCGGATTTTTGTACGCCCGGCACGCACGGTCTACCTACGCGTTCGATATGCCCGCAGATCCCTATATGATCCAGCCTACCTGCCACTTTTTGGAGGAGCAGGTTTCTGCATTGGCAAAGGCGTTTGTAGAAAGAAAAATAACTACGGGCGTGCTGCAGAAGAATACGGAACCGGCGCTGTTTTATATATGGGGACACAGCTACGAGCTGCGCCGAAAAGGGGAAGAGGATTATAAGAAGATAGAAACGCTGTTGGAATACCTTTCCGGCAGGGAGGATGTCTGGTATCCGACAAATTTGCAGCTATTCGAGTATAAAAAAGCCTTTGATGAACTTGTGTACGGGATCGACCGCACGTTTGCGCAGAATATGTCCTGCATGCCCTTGTGGGTATTTGCCAACGGAAAGACTGTTCGGTTGGATCCCGGAGCAGTAGTTCCCCTGTAAAATTCGGTTGTTTTTCAAAAAAATGTTTGGAAAACCCTTGCAATTGGGGGATGTGTGTGCTATACTAAAAAAGGATTATGGAATACGATGAGAATGGAGAGTGGGGTTGACCCACTCTCTGTTTTGTAAAGACAGAAATAGAAACTGGCGGGAGCATGATACATGGAAAAACAAAAGAAAAACATTGCCGGTATCGTTCGGGAACTGATTCAGCCTGTTGCCGATGAAATGGGATATATTCTATGGGATGTGGAATATGTAAAGGAAGGCGCGGAAATGGTTCTGCGCATCACCATTGATCAGGATGCGGGGATTGGTATTGAGGACTGCGAACGGCTGCACCGTGCCATTGATCCTATGCTGGACGAAGCGGATCCCATTGAAAATTCCTACCGGCTGGAGGTTTCTTCTCCCGGTGTGGAACGCACCCTGTCCAGACCTGAGCATTTTCAAAAGTGTCTTGGCGAGCAGGTTGAGGTTCGGCTGTATGCTCCTTTGGACGGGCAGAAGAAAATTGTCGGCACCCTGACCGGCGCAGACGAAAATACCATTACTGTTGCTGTGGGGGAAAATACTGTCACTTTGGAAAATCAGCAGTGGGCAAAGGTGACGACCATATTTGCGTGGTAAAATACAAAAAGTTTCATATATTAACTAAGAGAAAGGTTTGGAAAGCGAAAATGAATGCAGAATTCTTCACCGCTTTGGATCTTTTGGAGAAAACCAAAGGGATCCCGAAGGATTATATGATAGAGAAAGTGGAAGCCGCACTGATCAGCGCTTTCAAAAAGGAATACGGTACAGGAAACGTACGTGTGACAATTGATCCGGAAAAAAAGGATGTGCGTGTCTACGAATGTAAAGACATTGTGGAAACGGTGGAGGATCCCGCAACACAGATTTCTGTGGAGGATGCGAAAAATATCAGCAGACGGTACACCCTGGGCGGCGTTGTAGAACGGGAAGTGAAAACCAAGAACTTCGGCAGACTCAGTGCGCAGACAGCCAAGCAGGTTATCATTCAGGGAATCCGTGAAGCAGAACGCAGCAGTATGCTGCGGGAATACGAGAAAAAGCGTGAGGAAGTCATCAGCGCGGTGGTCACCAAAGCTGCGGACGCCAGCGGCGATATCGTAATTGATACCGGAACCAGCGAGGCAGTGCTGGTACAGGGCGAGCAGATTCCCGGTGAGACCTTTGCAGTTGGCGATCGGATCAAGGTGTTCGTTACCGAGGTGCGTCGGGACAGCCAGTCCGGTCCTATGGTTACTCTTTCCAGAACCCACCCGAACCTTGTAAAACGTCTGTTTGAAATGGAAATTCCTGAAATTCAGGACGGCGTGGTTATTATTGAAGGCGTATCCAGAGAAGCCGGCAGCCGTTCGAAATTGGCTGTGTATTCCAGAGACGCAGATGTGGATCCGGTAGGTGCATGTATCGGTGAACGGGGCCGCAGAATCGGTGAAATCGTGGAAGAACTCCGCGGCGAAAAAATTGATGTAATCGAATATTCCGAGAAGCCGGAAGAATATATCGCAGCGGCACTGTCTCCTGCGGAAGTGTTGGACGTTGAGTTGGATGGCGAACGCAGCGCGGTTGTTACCGTTGCAAATGAACAGCTTTCCCTTGCAATCGGGAAAGAAGGACAGAACGCGCGTCTGGCGGCAAGACTGACCGGCTATAAAATCGATATCAAAGGAAGATAAAAACTGCTCCGGCAGCCGCCTTCCTTTTTGAAAGGGTAAAAATGAGCAATGCAAAAAAAGGACAAAAGCCCAGAAAAGTGCCCCTGCGCCGCTGCCTTGGCTGCGGTGAATCCTTTCCCAAAAAGGATTTGATGCGGGTGGTGCGCAGTCCCGAAGGGGAAGTGGCATTGGACTTTACCGGAAAAATGAGCGGCAGAGGCGCATACGTGTGCAAACGTTCTGCGTGCTTTCAAAAGGCAAGAAAAGCAAAGCGGTTCCAGAACAACCTGGAAATCAGTATTTCCGAAGAAGTGCTGGATGCACTGGCACAGGAAATCCGCCTTTTTGAAAAAGAGAATGCGGACGGATGATGCAGAGTAAACTACTGAAATATATAGGCTTTGCCAGTGCCGCCAAGGCGCTGGTGCTGGGAACGGATCTTGTTCTTACATCTATTCGCAAGCGGCAGGCGAGAATCGTGATTCTTGCCGCAGATCCGTCTGCCCGCACAGCAAAGCAGATACAGGATAAAAGCAAATATTATAATATACCGCTTCTTCATACCGAGTACACTATGGAGGAGCTGGCGCAGGCAGTGGGAAAGTCCGCACCTGTTGCAGCTATAGCTGTGACAGACGCCGGCTTTGCAGCGGCAATAAAAGACCTTGAAACAAAGAATCAGTAAATCCGGTCTGGATGACAGACTATAATACATGTAAGCAGCGAAAATCTGACAGGAAAGGATTCCCCGAAGGGGAAAAGGTAGAAAAATATGGCACAAGCCCCAATGTTCCGTATTAACCAACTTGCAAAGGACTTTGATATCAAAAGCAAGGACCTTATCACAGCGTTGGAGGAGGAAGGAATCACCGGCAAAAAATCCATGGCAAATCTGGAGCCGGAGGAATTCAACCTCTTTATGGACACGCTCACAAAAGAAAACCAGATTGCAGATATTGAAGGATATCTGCATGGAAAAACGCACATTCCTTCTGTCAGAATGAGCAAAGCCGCACAGCTTGCTGCTGAAAAGAGAAAAGCGGAAGAAGAAGCGGCGAAGCGCGCGGCAGAGGAAGCAAAGAAGGAAGCAGAAGCCAGGGCAGCTGCAGAGCAGGCAGAGCGGGAAAAGGCAGAAGCGATTGCAAGAGAAAAGGCGAAGGATGCAGCGCTGTTAAAGGCAGCGGCAGCAGCCCGCGCCCGGGCAGAGGAAGAAGCGGCGCAAAAAGCTCGCCGTGAAGCTGCAGCAGCACAGAAGCAGCAGGCAGCGGCGCAAGCGAAGGCGGCACCTGCGGCAAAACCGCAGCAGCCCAAACAGCGACAGGAAGCAGCAGCGCAAAAATCGAGCCAGAAGCGCGGTGCGCAAAATGTAAGCCAAAAGATTCAGCAAACGCTGCAGCAGCGGCAGGAAGCGGCGGCTATGGGGCAGAGCCGTGACTTTACGCCGGATCAGACTACTATGTCCAAGCAAAAAGCAAAGCAGTCGGCACCTGCAAATGAACGTAAGAGAACCGGTACTACCCGCGTGGTGGATACCCGTTCCGTTTCTGTAAACCTTTCAAAATATGACGAGCGCTTGGAGAAATTTGCGCCGGAATCTGGTCGGGATCAGCTTGCCGCAGGTAAGCAGAAGCTGAAAAAGCAAAACACCCGGGACGTGCGTTCTGCGAAAAACAGAAATAAAGAAAGCGCCGCAATGGAAAAGCTGCGCCGCAAGGCGGCTATGGAAGCCAAAAAGCAGCCGCTTAAAATCACCGTTCCTGATGAGATTTCTGTGGGCGAGCTTGCTTCCAGATTGAAAGTGACGGCTGCAGAAGTGGTAAAACGGCTGATGATGATGGGCAGTATTGTTACGGTCAATCAGATCATCGACTTTGATACAGCGTTCCTGGTTGCAGAAGAGCTGGGTGCACAGGTTACCAAAGAGGTGGTTGTTACCATTGAAGAAAAACTGTTCAGCGAGGAAGAGGACGATACCGGCGATTTGGTAGAGCGCGCGCCTGTTGTTTGCGTTATGGGTCACGTTGACCACGGTAAAACCTCCCTTCTAGATGCGATCCGCCATACCAGCGTAACCAGCGGGGAAGCCGGCGGTATCACCCAGCATATCGGTGCTTATAGAGTAAGTATCAACGATAAGGAAATCACCTTCTTGGATACGCCCGGTCATGAAGCGTTTACTGCAATGCGTGCCCGCGGCGCACAGGCAACGGATATCGCGATTCTGGTGGTTGCAGCAGACGATGGCATCATGCCCCAGACTGTAGAGGCAATCAATCATGCCCAAGCAGCCGGTGTGGAAATTATTGTTGCGATCAATAAAATGGATAAGCCGGGTGCCAATCCGGATGCAGTAAAATCTGCACTTACCAACTATAATCTTGTGCCGGAGGAGTGGGGCGGCGATGTCATGTGCGTGCCTGTTTCCGCGCTGACCGGAGACGGTATTCAGGATCTGTTGGAAAACATCCTTCTCATTGCAGAAGTGAAAGAGTATAAGGCAAATCCGGCGCGCCGCGCGAAAGGTATCGTCATTGAAGCACAGTTGGATAAGGGACGCGGTCCCGTTGCAACTGTTTTGGTACAAAACGGTACGCTCCATTCCGGAGATATTGTAATTGCCGGCACTTCCGTTGGTCGTGTGCGTGCAATGACCAATGATAAGGGACAAACGCTGAAAGAAGCAGGTCCTTCGGTTCCGGTCGAAATTATCGGTCTTGCAGAAGTTCCTCTCGCAGGGGACGAGTTCAATGCTGTAGAAGATGAACGCATGGCAAGAACACTGGCAGATCAGCGACGTACAAAAGCCAAGGAAGAAGAGTTCCGTATCAACGCCAAGGTAAATCTGGACGATTTGTTTGCACAGATTAAAGAAGGTGTACAGGAACTTAACATCATTGTGAAAGCGGACGTGGGCGGCTCTGCCGAGGCTGTCAAGCAGTCGTTGGAGAAAATCTCCAATGAAGAAGTGCGCGTTCGTGTGATTCATTCTGCTGTCGGCGGCATAACAGAAAGCGATGTAATGCTGGCGGCTGCATCCAACGCAATCATTGTGGGCTTTAACGTTCGTCCTGACCGGGGTGCAATTGATTCTGCTCAGCGGCAGAAAGTAGATATCCGCACGTATCGGATCATTTACGAATGTATTGAAGAAATTACTGCTGCCACTAAGGGTATGCTTGCACCAGAATTTGTGGAAAAGGTAATTGGTCAGGCGCAGGTTCGCCAGACGATCCGTGTACCCAATGTGGGTATTATTGCCGGTTCCTACGTGCAGGACGGTATGATTGCCCGGAATGCGCAGATCCGCGTTGTGCGTGACGGTATTGTTGTGGCAGAGGATAAGATTTCATCCTTGCGCCGTTTTAAGGATGATGCAAAAGAAGTGCAGCAGGGATACGAATGTGGTATCGGTTTGGAGAAATTCAACGATATCAAAGAAGGCGATATTTTGGAAGCATTTATTATGGAAGAAGTGGCTCGCTGAGGGCCTGCTGAAAGGTCCGGGAAGGCGGTATGCCTTCCCGGACTTGTTTTATTAAAAATAGGAGGAATATCATGGAAAAAATGGTTCGAAAAGCCGTACTGGAAGATATGGATGCACTGCATTCATTGCTTTTGCATGTTGCCGACTGCCACAGCAGCAAACAAAGTGATTTGTTTTGCAGTGGCAGAGGAGCGTATACCCGTGCAGAATTGCTTCGTTTTATGGAAACAGGCGACATGCAGATTTTTGTATCTACCAATGAAGCAGGGACGGTGACGGGGCTGATTATCTGCCGAATCAAAGAGACAACCAATCACAAGGTTTTGCGGAATGCGCGGGCTTTATGGGTGGAGGATATGTCTGTTGCCCCGTCTGCTCAAAAAGAGGGATATGGAAAGATGCTGCTGGATTATGCAAAGGAGTATGGACGCGAACAGGGATGTGTGCGGCTGGAACTGAATGTTTGGGCATTCAATGAAAATGCACATGCGTTTTATCTCCATGAAGGGATGCAGGAGCAGCGGCACATCATGGAATTTGATTTGTCCGGAGCAAGTGACAAAAGGCAGGTGAATGTGTATGAATAACTATGACTTTTTGGATGATCTTGCATTTATATCGGATGAGGAGAAAGATTATATGCGCAAATGGTTTGCGGACAGTCGTGTTTCTTTTCTTAAGAAAATCAAGATGACAGAAGAGGAATACGATACTCTGTGTGTGCCTTACCGTTTGGAATGTGAGAGAATGGCAGAAATTATGAAGGAGAACGGCGGTCGGCAAAATGAGTTGGATATTGCGCTGAAATCCAATACTGCTGAGATAAAGTACAGTGCAGGCGGCGAGACCTTATACAGGGGATTCTTTTGTCCCAGTCTGATCGAAGATATTGTGGTTGGAAACTGCAATAGGGGAAGAATGTGCAAAGCAGATAATCCAAGGGCGACAGGGACACATTATTTCGACAATCATAAGAAGCACATTGGTACTGCACAAAACGGACCGAAAGAATATATATCCTATTGCGGAAACAAAAGCCTTGGGCTGCAGTATTGCGGAGGAGAGCTTTTGGAAATTGCTGAATGTGAATACGATGACGCCGGCAGAATATTAACGTATATTCGTGCGCTGTGCGATGCTCATAATAACAGTGTGACAGAGTATAATAAGGAGACTTATACATATACAGAAGGCAAAATGATTGTTGAGTGGTCAAGATATAATCCGCCTGTTTCACTGCTTTCGGTAAACAAATATGTGTTTGCGGTAGAAAACGGATATCTGACGGAGTATGTAGTGGAGATCAGCGACTTAGAAGATATCAGCGGAGAGCCTTTAGAAGGCAGAACCTATAAAGTGAAGCGAAAAAGGAAGATATAATTAAAAGGCTTGCCGCTGGCAAGCCTTTTAATTATAGATTAACTTTTATCGTTCGTTAGACAATCCCTCAGTCGCTGCGCGACAGCTCCCTTTGCTGGGGGGGAGCCTTAGAAACTTGATGAAGTTTTGCGGTGCACTAGCCTCCCTTTGCTGGGTGACCCTTTGAAATTTGGTGCTGCGCACATCTCTTTGGAGGGTCTTTGTGTATTATTTCACTTCAATAATGGATTCGTCCCACATATCCGGTGCAGTGTAGCCCAGCATATTCACAACGGTTGCAGCAACATTGGACAGCCCAAATGTGCCTTTGTCTGCCTTCACAGTATACTGATCCTTATAGAAATTGTCATAAATGATAAAAGGAACGGGGTTGAGCGTGTGGCTGGTTTTTGCCTTGTAGCATCCGTTTGCGTCTGCCTTGGGTGCGCCTTTCTTGTCTGTTTCGTACATTTCGTCTGCATTTCCGTGGTCGGCGGTAATCAGCGCAATACCCTGAAGTTCATCTACAACCTGCAAAATTCGCGCAAGCTGTAAGTCCAGCGCTTCCATAGAACAAATCGTGGCTTCCAGACTGCCGGTGTGTCCCACCATGTCACCGTTGGGGAAGTTTACCCGCATACAGGGGTATTTTCCGCTGCGCATAGCCTCGATCAATGCGTCTGCAATTTCAGCACATTTCATCCAGGGGCGCTGTTCAAAGGGAACTACATCGGAAGGAACTTCTACATAGGTTTCCAATTCTTCGGAAAACTTGCCGGATTTATTTCCGTTCCAGAAATAGGTTACATGTCCGTATTTCTGTGTTTCGGAAATTGCATACTGGGCAACTCCTGTATCTGCCAGATATTCGCCCATTGTGTTGGTGATTTCCGGAGGGGAAACCAGATATCTGCTGGGAATGTGCAAATCGCCGTCGTATTCCAGCATACCTGCGTATACAACCTTCGGTACACGTACACGGTCAAAATATGCAAAATCGCTGCCGCCTTCAAAGGCTTTGGAGATTTCAATGGAACGGTCGCCGCGGAAATTGAAGAAAATCACGCTGTCGCCGTCTTCAACGGTACCTACAGGTGCGCCGTCCTTTGCAATCACAAACGCAGGCAGATCCTGGTCAATCACATGGCTTTCACTGCGGTAGGTTTCGATTGCCTCTGCGGCAGATGCAAACTGTCTGCCTTCGCCGAGCACATGGGTACGCCAGCCTTTTTCTACCATAGCCCAGTTTGCTTCATACCGGTCCATGGTGATGCTCATACGACCACCGCCGGATGCAATCATAATATCAAAATCATCACTGCGCAGTCCTGCCAGGAATTCTTCAAAAGGATTTACATAATCCAGTGCGGAGGTTTCGCCAACGTCCCGTCCGTCCAGCAGGATATGCACCCGAACCCGTTTTACACCGTCTTCCTTTGCATGGGAGATCAGCGCTTTCAGATGATCAATGTGAGAGTGCACGTTGCCGTCGGAAAACAGACCCAAAAAGTGCAGAGTGCCGCCGCTTTCCTTTACATTATTTACTTCCTGATTCCATGCATCGGAGGAGAAAAGCTTGCCCGATTCGATAGAAGCTGTTACCAGCTTTGCACCTTGGGCAAACACTTGTCCGGAGCCAAGGGCGTTGTGTCCAACTTCAGAGTTTCCCATGTCCTCATCGGAAGGAAGTCCTACGGCAGTGCCGTGTGCTTTCAGCTGAACCATAGGATATTCTTTCATGATTCTGTCCAGCGTGGGGGTGTATGCCCGCTGTACAGCATTTCCGTCTCCGGCAGGGGCGATGCCGACACCGTCCATTACGATGGTAAGTACAGGACCTTTGACCTGCACAGGGTTAGAAAGGTTTGTGAGTTTTTTCATGTATCGTCTCTCCATTATTGAATTGTTATATATGCTCTGCAATCAGGCGGTTGATTTTTTCTCGGGTTTCCAAAACAAATGCCTGATCGCAGGGGTATTCCTTGAATGTGATTTCTCCGCGGGATTCCAGAATGTCTAGCACTGCCTGCCGTCCGCACAGCTTTTCCGCCAGCGCGAATGCACGCATATCATACATGGCGGCGGTGAAGCCCAACAGGTGAATGGTTTCATAGGCAGTGCCGTCCGGCGCGGGATATACAGAGAATGCATCCCCGGCGGGCACCCAGAATCCGCCGTCTGTACACATATAGGGATCGCAAAATTCCAGAGATCCTTCTGTAAAGTAGAAGTTATATCCCCACTGGAGGAATCCGGCGATATTATATTTGTACAGCTGCGCACCGATCATACGGTTGCGGGC
>BLMO01000181.1 GCA_011957885.1 Clostridiales bacterium | reverse complement strand
ATAGAAATGTACACACGTTTATTATAGGCGAGCATGGAGATTCGGAACTGGCAGTCTGGAGCAGCGCCAATATATCCGGAATTGATCTGGACGATTATTTGCATGTGTGCGGCGCACGCATGGGAGATTTATACGGTATGTATGAATCTGTTGTAAGCAGCGCATATGAGATTATTCGCGGTAAGGGTGCAACGTACTATGCTATTGCCCAGGCAGCACTGCGCATTATACGCAGCATTGTGCGGGATGAAAACACGATCCTTCCGGTGTCCGCGCTTGTCAGCGGTCAGTATGGAATTGATGATGTATATCTGAGCGTACCTTGCGTTGTTGGAAAAGGCGGTGTAAAGCATATCTTGGAAATCCCCCTAAATGATGATGAAAACGCTCGGCTGCAAAAATCCGCTGCACAGCTGCGGCAGGTGCTTGATCGTCTCAGCTTTGCTGTAGTGTAAAAAGAACGCAAATAAAAAGGCCCCCTTGTAACGAGGGGCTTATAGCGTTCCTGGGGCATGTCGCGAAGCGCAAATATAAAAAAGCTCCCTTGTGCAAAGGGGCTCCCGCGTAGCATAAAATAAGTAAAAAGGCTCCCTTGTGTAAAGGGAGCTCCCGCGCAGCATAAAATAAGTAAAAGGCTCCCTTGTGTAAAGGGAGCTCCCGCGCAGCGGGTGAGGGATTGTTTATAACATACTGTCAATTTGAAATCATTCATAATGTTAGAATTACAATCCCTCCGCCTCGATCGCTACGCATCACTACGCTTGGGCAAACCACCTCCCTTTTCACAAGGGAGGCTTGATTTTGGTAGAAACACCGCTGATTTTGTCGACAATCTACTTACTGGGGCTTAAAACTGTCCTTCAAGGATACGGTCCGATTGTAAATTTCGGGACTTTTGCAGTCGCGTACAAAATATCCTGTACGTACAAACTGAAAATGCGTTTCTTCGGATTCAGTGAGCGCTGGTTCTGCTTTGCACCCAGTCAGCGTAATTACTGAATTCTCATTCATAAAATCGGAATAGTCTTTTCCTTCCGGAATATCGCTGGGATTCTGCAAGGTAAGCAAGGGCTCATACAATTTTACGGTAATATCTTTTGCATGCGCCGCTGAAAGCCAGTGAATGGTTCCCTTCACCTTTCGTCCGTCAGCAGGCATACCACATCCGGATTCCAGATCGGCTGTGCAGTGAATTTCTGTAACGTTTCCGGCATCATCTGTGATAATGTCACCGCATTTTACAATATAAGCACCCATCAGCCGTACTTCCCCTTCTGGCTTCAGACGGAAGAATTTTGGCGGCGGAACAAGAGCAAAATCGCTTCGGTCGATCCACAATTCTTTGGTAAAAGGCACTTCCCGCTTGCCAAGCTCCGGATTTCCAGGATGATTTGGCAGAGCAAAGGTTTCCATTTTGTCTTCCGGATAATTGTCAACAATCAACTTTACAGGATCCAGCACAGCAACACGCCGCTGTGCTTTTTCGTTCAGTTCCTCGCGAATACAGTACTCCAGCAGCGCATAATCAATCAGAGAATTTGCTTTTGCTACTCCAGCGCGGGTAAGGAAATTTTTGATTGCATTAGGAGTGTAGCCCCGGCGGCGCAATCCGCATAAGGTGGGCATTCTGGGATCGTCCCAGCCATCTACCACGCCATTTTCC
>BLMO01000180.1 GCA_011957885.1 Clostridiales bacterium | reverse complement strand
ACATCAACAGCACTCTCAAAGCGGTTACCGGCAGATATTGGGTTGAAAAAACCAACGGTCTGTTGGATAAGGGTTTCTATGAGTTTGACGCTGACGGCAAGATGAAAAAGAACTAATTTCATATCTCATCCATTTTATGGATGAGATTGCCGCACATAACAAACGCCTCCACGCGGCGTGCGGCGGGAACAGGAAAATCCTGGCCAAGTTTGTTGCAAATGAGTTTATACACGGCGGCAAAGCAAAAATGATAACAAAACTGAAACAAAGCTTTTTAAAAAACAGAACGGTCAAAAATGCAGGCTGGCTGATCGGTGAAAAGATAGCGCAAGCACTTATAAATCTTATCGTCAGTATTTTGACTACTCGTTTCTTAGGTCCTTCCAATTATGGACTAATCAACTATGGTACAGCATATACAGCCTTCTTTATGTCACTTTGTACGCTGGGGATCAATTCAATTCTTGTAAAAGAATTTATAGACAAAAAATACGATGAAGGAACAATACTTGGAACGACCATATTTCTCAGAATGGTGTCCAGCGCCTTGTCGATCGGTATTATTTTTTGTGTCGTCTCCTTTATTGATGCAGATGAACCGACCACAATCATTGTAACGCTCCTGTGCAGCTTGGGTTTATTTTTTAATGTATTTGAAGCATTTAATTATTGGTTCCAATCCAGATTACAGTCGAAAGTAACGGCAATCGCATCTTTTATCGCATATGTCATTACAGCCGGATACAAAATTGTACTGTTGATCCTGAAAAAAGACGTGCAGTGGTTTGCTTTTGCCACCTCGGTAGACTACATCTGCATTGCAGTTGTACTTCTGATCTGTTATCGGAAATACAACGGAAGCAAATTGAAGTTTTCCCCCGCCTGTGCAAAGCATCTTTTGGGAAAAAGTTATCACTTTATTCTGACAGGAATGATAGTGGCTATATACGGATATGTAGACAAATTTATGCTCAAGCATATGGTTAGTGAAACAGAAACCGGCTATTATGCCACTGCCGTAACAGTAGCTACTATGTGGTGCTTTGTTTTGGCGGCTATTATCAATTCTGTATATCCGTCTATTACAGCCAGTTACAAGGCAGGAAACACGGCGTTATTTGAAAAAAGAAACAAGCAGCTTTATGCCATTGTATTTTATCTTTCCCTGTTTGTATCCTCTGTTTTCACAATATTCGGCAAGTATGCGATTCTCATCATTTACGGACGTTCCTATTTACCCGCTGCCGCACCGCTGCGTATTGCCACATGGTATGTAGCATTTTCCTATTTGGGGGTAGCACGCGATGCGTGGGTCGTATGCGAAAACAAGCAGAAATATTTGAAATATATATATTTGTCCTCGTGCGCTGCAAATGTTGTATTAAACAGTATATTTATTCCCATATGGGGCGCTTCCGGTGCAGCATTTGCATCATTGATCACACAAATGCTGACGATTTTCGCTGCCGCATGTATTAAACCGCTCCGCCCCAATGCAAAGCTTATGCTGGATGCAATTCTGCTAAAGGACTTATTACCGAAAAAGGAGAAACAAAGTGAGCAAATTCACAAATAAAACATTGATGATCACCGGCGGTACCGGTTCGTTTGGAAATGCGGTGCTGAATCGCTTTCTCAATACCGATATAGGCGAAATCCGCATATTTTCCCGTGATGAGAAAAAACAGGATGATATGCGGCATGAATTTCAAACAAAAATGCCTGCAGAAGCAGACAAGATCAAATTCTATATAGGCGATGTCCGAGACCTTGCGTCCGTGAAGAACGCCATGCACGGCGTAGACTTCATATTTCATGCGGCAGCGCTGAAGCAAGTGCCCTCCTGCGAGTTTTTCCCAATGGAAGCAGTCAAAACCAATGTAATCGGCACAGATAATGTGTTGACTGCCGCGATTGACGAGGGAGTCGCATCGGTAATTTGCCTCTCCACAGATAAAGCAGCGTACCCCGTCAACGCCATGGGCACATCCAAAGCAATGATGGAAAAGGTCGTCGTTGCAAAAAGCCGTACCGGGGCAAACACAAAAATTTGCTGCACCCGATACGGCAACGTAATGTGCTCTAGAGGCAGCGTGATTCCCCTATGGATCGAGCAAATCAAAGCCGGTAATCCTATAACGGTCACCGAGCCGTCCATGACCAGATTTATTATGTCTTTGGAAGAAGCCGTAGATCTTGTGCTGTTCGCTTTTGAACATGGACAGGCAGGCGATATACTGGTACAGAAAGCGCCTGCCTGCACCATAGAAACACAGGCAAAGGCTGTGTGCCGGTTATTTGGCGGAGATGAAAGCGCTATAAAAGTGATCGGCATCCGCCACGGTGAGAAAATGTATGAAACCCTGTTGACCAATGAAGAATGCGCAAGTGCCGTAGACCTGGGAAGCTTCTACCGTGTCCCCTGTGACAAACGCGGGCTGAATTACGATAAGTATTTTACAAGCGGAGATACGGAACGCAACACCTTAACAGAGTTTAATTCAAACAATACGCACCTGCTCAACGTAGAAGAAGTTATGGAAAAGATTGCGTCCCTTGCATATATAAAAAATGAGCTTCAGGAATGGAACCGCTGATTATGAAAAAACAACTGATTATACTTACAGCCCTCTCACTTTCCGTAATAGCCCTTGCAGGATGCTCCGGCAGAAAGGACACTCCTTCGGACAGTTCCGGTCTTATAATGGATGAAAGCGACGATGTTACAGTATATAAAACAAAATACTGTGACTTAAAATATCCCATAAGATGGGCAGATACAGTAAAAGCGGAAATTGATGAAAGCAGCGCTTATACCGTAAAATTTGCCATGAACGATGGCACTCCAATATTCGATCTCATTTTTGACGGACAGACAGGACTCGTTCTTGGAACACTCATAGGCGATGATACCAATACAGTGATTCACTTTGTTAACTATTCCATGGACGAAAATGACAGCCGTTATAATGAATTCTGCGCTATGGCAGAAGATATCAATGTCATTATTGAAAACCTCACCCGCGATTATTCTTTTGTCCCGGGGGAGGAAATTATAAAAGAGGATCAAACGACCTTTGAGATCAATACATCTGTCGCTGTATTGCAGTATCCTGCTAAGTGGCAGGATAAAGTAAATATTGATCTATCGGATACATCTGTAAAATTCTCGTGCGGGGAATACAAACTGTTTGATTTGTATTTTGACGGCGAAGACGGCTCTCTTTTGGGAACCTACAAAGGAAAACCGATCCGCATCGTTTCATATGATATAGATCCGTCTGTCATAAGCAGCGAAATGTTTGATCAGCTTTGTGCAATGAAGGAAGACGTAAACGTCATTCTCCAACACCTTATGGAAGATACGGAATTTATCATCGCAAACGGATAAAATCGGAGTGCTTATGAATATACTTGTAACAGGATCCCGGGGCTTTGTGGGCAAAAATCTTTGTACAGCCCTGAAAAGTATCAAGGACGGAAAGGACAGAACCAGACCGGACTTGCACATTGATGCAATATTCGAGTACGACATGGATACAGATCCGGCACTGCTGGACAAATACTGCAAAAATGCAGATTTTGTGTTCAACCTTGCAGGAGTAAACAGGACACCCGATCCAGGCGCATTCATGGAAGGAAATTTCGGCTTTGCAGAAACGCTATTGAATCATTTGAAAAAGCACGGCAATACCTGCCCTGTAATGCTGTCCTCATCTGTTCAGGCAACACGAATCGGTCGCTACGATAACGAATACGGAAGATCCAAAAAAGCTGGCGAAGATCTGTTTTTTGCATACGCGGAGGAGACGGGGGCGACTGTGCTCATTTACCGGTTTCCCAACCTGTTCGGGAAATGGTGCAAACCAAACTACAACAGCGCGGTGGCTACCTTCTGCTATAACACGGCAAACGATCTGCCTATAACAATCCATGACCGGGAGACAGAACTTGAACTGCTTTATATTGATGATCTGATATGCGAAATGCTTGACGCGCTGGAGGGTAACGCGCACCGGTGCGAATTTGAGGGTATAACCGCAGTGCCCTGCGAAACGGGCAAGTTCTGCGCGGCTCCCGTGACCCACCGTGCAACCCTGGGTGAAATCTCCGATCTGCTGGACGCATTCCGGGCACAGCCGCAGACACTTGTTATGCCCAAAATACCAAACGGAAGCTTCGTAAAAAAACTGTACAGCACATATCTGTCCTATCTGCCGGGGGAAAAGGTATCCTTCCCCCTACAAATGAATACCGACGCGCGCGGCTCCTTCACGGAGCTTCTGAAAACGGCAGACTGCGGACAGTTCAGCGTGAACATCTCCAAGCCGGGGATTACAAAAGGGCAGCACTGGCATCATTCCAAATGGGAATTTTTTATTGTAGTTTCAGGTCACGGGCTGATTCAGCAGAGAAAGCTCGGGGAAAGCAATGTGCTTTCATTTGAAGTGAGCGGAGAAACTATCACGGCGGTGCATATGCTGCCCGGATACACACACAATATCATAAATTTAAGTAATACAGACGACCTTGTAACGCTTATGTGGGCAAACGAACCGTTTGATCCGGGGCATCCGGATACGTATGGAGAAAATGTATAATGAATACTATCAAACTGGATTACAATGACATTCAATTTAAAAACGACGGCAGACTCAAGCTGCTTATTATCGTTGGCACGCGCCCTGAGATTATCCGTCTGTCAGCCGTTATTACAAAATGCCGTAAATATTTCGACTGTATTCTTGCCCATACGGGTCAGAATTACGACTACAACTTAAACGGTGTGTTTTTTCACGATTTGAAGCTGGAAGCGCCCGAGGTATATATGGATGCGACTGGAGAGGATCTGGGGGCAACGATTGGCAATATTATAAACTGCTCCTATAAGCTCATGTCCCAGATCAAACCCGATGCACTGCTGATTCTGGGAGATACCAACTCCTGCCTTTCCGCCATATCGGCAAAAAGGCTGCATATTCCCATCTTCCATATGGAGGCAGGCAATCGCTGCAAGGATGAATGCCTGCCCGAGGAAACAAACCGCCGAATCGTAGACATCATATCCGACGTGAATATGGCATATTCAGAGCATGCAAGGCGCTATCTTGCAGAATGCGGGCTGCCCAAAGAACGCACATATGTTACAGGTTCCCCCATGGCAGAGGTGCTGCATGCAAATCTCGCTCAGATTAAAGCAAGCGATATTTTAAAAAAGTTGCATTTGGAAGCAAAAAAGTATATACTATTGTCTGCACACAGAGAAGAAAACATCGACACAGAGAAAAACTTTTTATCGCTGTTCTCTGCGGTAAACCGCCTTGCGGAAAAGTATGACATGCCGATTCTGTATTCCTGCCATCCCAGATCCAAAAAACGCTTAGATGAAAGCGGCTTCACACTGGATCGGCGCGTAATACAGCATGAACCGCTGGGTTTCCACGACTACAATCATCTGCAGATGAACGCTTACGCCGTGGTGTCAGACAGCGGAACCCTTCCCGAGGAATCCAGCTTTTTCACAAGCATCGGCAAGCCGTTTCCGGCAATTTGTATCAGAACCTCCACAGAACGCCCGGAGGCACTTGACAAGGCATGCTTTGTACTTGCAGGCATTGATGAGGCAGGACTGCTTGGTGCAGTTTCCGTTGCTGTGGATATGAATGGTTCAGAAGATTTCGGAATACCTGTTCCCGATTATACAGATGAAAATGTTTCATCAAAGGTAGTAAAGATCATTCAGTCCTATACAGGCGTGATTGACAAGTTTGTTTGGAGAAAGGCTTAGGCACATCATTGAAAACGGCAAAAAAACAAAGGACGATACTGGCTGTCCTTGCGGCAGTAACCGTCCTGATTACACTGTTTATATGGAGCAATTCACTCAAGGACAGCAAACAATCCACTTCTGCAAGCGATACTGTGATAGATTTGATACAGCCTGTACTTGACAGTATCTGCAAAAACGCAGAGAAGCAGAGCTTTTTCGTGCGCAAGCTGGCGCATGTATCAGAGTTTGCTGCGCTTGGTATATCTGTTGCGTTTCTGCATAGAAAGTACACACAATATACCCTCCATGGAAGCTTTTATGGTTTTGCCGCTTTTTATGGTCTTGCAGCAGCAGTGACCGATGAGTTTATTCAGTCCTTTTCAGACAGGAGCGACAGCGTAAGAGATGTGCTCATTGATTTTTCAGGTTATCTGATCGGTGCGCTGATTGTAACAGGAATATTTTTGATAATAGATAAAAAACGTGGTCACCGACAAAAACGGAAGATAAACGGTGACACAAAAGCATCCTAAACCATTGGAATAATACAAACGGCATATCTCCCACATAGCACAAAAGCTAAAAAGGCCCCCTTGTGCAAAGGGGGCTGTCACAGTTT
>BLMO01000179.1 GCA_011957885.1 Clostridiales bacterium | reverse complement strand
GGAAACTGTATCTGAGTATTTTGGGAGTTTGGTTTTTGATGCGGGGTATTCCTGGACAGCGCACGGACGGTATCCTACCAATACTCCCGGCTGGTGGGGCGGTGCACACCCGTTTACCCTGCTGGATTACTCCATTGTACATAACGGAGAAATTTCCTCCTATGATGCAAACCGCCGCTTTATAGAAATGTTCGGCTACAAATGTACCCTGCAGACTGATACGGAAGTGATCACCTATATTATGGATTACCTTGTTCGTGTACAGGGACTGTCACTGGAGGAAGCGGCAAGCGTGATCGCAGCTCCTTTCTGGAGCACCATTGAAGGAAAAACCGATCTCTATGACAAAGAAAAGCATATGTATCTGCGCACCCTGTTTCCCAGTCTGCTGATTACCGGACCGTTTTCCATTGTTCTTGGCTACAACGGCGGACTGATGGCGTTGAACGACCGGCTGAAGCTGCGCTCCATGGTAGTCGGCGAAAAGGACGATAAGGTATTTATCGCCAGTGAAGAAGCGGCAATCCGCACAATGGAACCGGATGCGCAAAACATCTGGGCGCCGGCAGGCGGCGAGCCGGTCATCATTCAGGTAAAGGACGGTGTGTTATAATGAGCATTGCATATATATATCCGGAATTTGAAGTCATTCGGAATGAATCCCGGTGCATTTCCTGCCGCGTATGCGAACGGCAGTGCGCCAATGAGGTGCATGCCTTTGATCCCCAGCGGGACTGCATGATCAGCGATGAAAGCAAATGTGTAAACTGCCAGCGCTGCGTGTCTCTCTGCCCCACCAGAGCATTGAAAATCGTAAAAAGTGACTGCACGCTTCGGGAAAATGCCAACTGGCAGAATGACACAATCAAAGAAATCTATAAACAGGCAGGCAGCGGCGGCGTGCTGTTGTCCTCTATGGGAAATCCCAAGCCCCTGCCGGTGTACTGGGATAAAATCCTGATCAATGCGTCTCAGGTAACCAATCCCCCCATTGACCCCCTGCGGGAACCAATGGAAACCCGGGTATTTCTCGGACAGAAATCCCAGCAGATTCAACGGGACGAAAACGGACGGATCAAATGTGAGCTTTCGCCGCAGCTGGAGCTTTCCATGCCCGTTATGTTCTCTGCAATGAGTTACGGATCCATCAGCTATAACGCCCACGCATCTCTGGCGCGGGCTGCCACCCAGCTTGGCATCCTGTATAATACGGGAGAGGGCGGTCTCCATGAAGATTTCTATTGCTACGGAGAAAATACCATTGTACAAGTCGCTTCCGGCAGATTTGGCGTGCACGAGGAATATCTGAATGCAGGCGCCGCAATCGAAATCAAAATGGGACAGGGTGCAAAGCCTGGTATCGGTGGGCACCTGCCCGGCACCAAAATCGTGGGCGACGTCTCCCGCACCAGAATGATTCCCCAGGGATCGGACGCAATTTCCCCTGCACCCCACCATGATATTTATTCCATTGAAGATCTTCGACAGCTTGTTTTCTCTTTAAAAGAAGCTACCGAATATAAAAAGCCCATTATTGTAAAAGTCGCAGCAGTACATAACATCGCCGCAATCGCAAGCGGAATCGCCCGCAGCGGTGCGGATATCATTGCAATCGACGGATTCCGCGGCGGTACTGGTGCGGCGCCCACCCGCATCCGCGACAATGTAGGCATTCCGATTGAGCTTGCCCTCGCTGCCGTAGATCAGCGACTGCGGGATGAAGGCATCCGCAACAATGTTTCTCTTGTGGTAGGCGGAAGCATCCGCAGCGCAGCCGATGTGGTGAAAGCCGTAGCATTGGGTGCAGACGCATGCTACATCGCAACAGCAGCGCTGCTTGCTCTGGGATGCCACCTGTGCCGCACATGTCAAAGCGGCAAATGTAACTGGGGAATCGCAACCCAGAATCCCGCACTTGTAAAACGGCTGAATCCGGATATGGGAAGC
>BLMO01000178.1 GCA_011957885.1 Clostridiales bacterium | reverse complement strand
ACCGGACAGCTTGTTTATTATATCACTTCCCTCCCCCTCTGTCAATACCTTTTTTGAAAAAATCTCATTTTTTTGCATATTTTTTATTTTATGGGGAATTCTCTCAAATATGGAGGTAAGTTATGGCATCTGTTTACATTAGAACCCTGCTTGTTTATTTCATGCTGATCATTACGCTGCGCCTTATGGGAAAGCGGCAAATCGGTGAATTGCAGTTGTCAGAACTGATTGTCACCATACTGCTTTCCGAACTTGCCGCCATCCCGATCGCCGACAAGGACATCCCCCTGTTTTACGCAATCGTTCCCATATTATTGCTGTTGTCCCTTGAAGTAATCCTATCCTATATTGTCCTCCGTCTGCCCGGCGTCAAAAATCTGTTTGCGGGCAGACCCAGCATTATTATCAACAAAGGGGTGCTGAACCAAAAGGAATTGGAACGGCAGCGCACAGGAATCAGCGAACTGTTGTGTTCCCTGCGCCAAAGCGGAATTTCCGATATTGGTGATGTGGAGTACGCCATTCTAGAACAGAACGGAAGATTTTCCGTATTTCCCAAAGCGGCAAGCAGCAGCGTAACGCCCCAGCAAATGAATATGGAGGTAGAAGAACCAGGGATTGCCCACGCACTGATTTTAGACCGAAAAATCATCGGGGACAATCTGATTTTATCCGGCTGGGACAAAAAGAAACTGCAGCAGGAATTAAAGCAGCGAAACCTCACAGTCGAGGAAGTCTTCCTTTTCTCCGTTAATGACGCGGGAGAAACAACGATTATAATAAAGGAGCAAAAGAAATGAAAGCATTTGCCTGCGCTTTATCTGTTCTGATCATCTTATCTCTTGCAGTCACCGCAAACGCTATATATGTACAAAAACAAACAATCGCGCTGACCGATGAAATTGAAAAACTTCCTGCAGAAATTGAAAATGCAAATCTCACCGACATCCGCAAGAAATGGGATAAAATCGAACCGATCATCAGTTACAGCGTCAGTCATAAGGAATTGGATCAGATTGCAGATGCGCTGGCAGATTTGGAATCTCACCACAGCACCGGAGAGACAAAAGAATATCACGCCGCCCGGAAGAGATTGCTGGATTTGGTACGCAGACTTTCCGAATCAGAAGGTTTTTCCCTGAAAAGCATTTTCTGATTAACGGAATGCACTGCCGTCTTCAAAAAGCAATCCACGTCGGTGTATGGTATAGTACCCACTCTCATTAGGATCAAGTATCTGCGCGCACACCTTCGCAACATACACCGGATTCAGGTAATTTGCACTGTCTGCGCGCGTTACTGCAAGAATACGCACTCCATCCGGAAGCATTTCAAAATGGATATTTTTGATAAAGGGACGGATGTCAGTTTCTTTTTCACTGCTCTTGGTTTTTTTCAAAATTACAACAGGACCGTCAAACCGCGCCGTAAGAGACTGTAAAACATCCTGCTGCACCGGAACGTGAAAGTCAATCTGATTTTCTGCCCAAGCAATTTCTTTAAATTGCGTCTCGGGCGTATAAACAGCTTTAATTTGTATGTCCGCCGGCATTGCCCGGGACAAGGATTGCAGAACAGCTTCGTCATCCATTTCGCGAACCAGCTTAATCTGCGCAAACTCCTGCTCTCCGCTGGTGCCTACGGAAAGCGGAGATGCAAAGGTCAATTTGGGAATCGGATTAAAGCCCTCAGTATAATAAAGAGGCAAACCGCTTTTCACCAGCGCCCGCGTAAACGTCCGCTGCACATCCAAGTGAGATACATACGTCATGGCTCCATTCTTGGCATAGCAAATACGTACCGTGCGCACCGGTTTGTCACCAGGATTCACTGCAGCACCCGCACCCCTTGCGTTTCGTTTGCCCGCATCCGGCTTCGCAGGAACCGCAGAACGGTTTAAGGATCCCAAATGCTCCTCCGGTGCTTCCGTGTGCCCGGGGCACCAGCGGCACTGCTCCGGATCCGCCAAAGCATTTGCACCGCAGCCGGAACAGTGCTCCTTACACGATGGGGTAACAGCCGCCTCTATAGCTTTATGCCGTTCCCGCAGCAAAAACTGTTTGGAAACGCCGCAATCAATTACATCCCACGGGAGAATTTCCTCTTCACCCATGGTACGGTTGGCGTAAAAGGCAGGATCAATACCTGTATCTGCAAAAACCTGCTGCCATGCCGCATAATCAAAAAATTCTTCCCACGCCTCCAGCCGCATACCTCTGTGAACCGCTTCCTCCAAAGCATCGGACAGCCGGCGGTTGCCTCTGGCAAACACAGCTTCCAGCCACGACACCTTTGCATCATGATAATTATAGCGAATCTTCCGGTCGGTGATGCAGGAAAGCAAATGCTTCTGCTTTTCTTCCAGCTGCTCTGCCGTATTCTGCCCCTCCCACTGAAAGGGTGTAAAGGGTTTGGGAATAAAGCACGCCACACTGATTGTAACCTTCGGCTGCCTTCCTTTGCCGCGGCCCGGCGTTTTATAATAGGATTCAATCACATCTTTGGCAAGTGCCGCAATTCCTTCTATATCCTCCAACGTCTCATAAGGCAAACCGTTCATAAAGTACAGCTTTACCTGACTTTTACCGGCAGAGAAAGCCACGCCCGCCGCACGCAGGATATCTGCCTGCGTAACATTTTTATTGATTACATCCCGCAGGCGCTGACTGCCCGCTTCCGGTGCAAAGGTAAGGGTACTGGAACGGACTGTAGAAATCTGGTCCATCAGCTCCCGGGTAAAGCTGTCCGCCCGCAGGGATGGAAGAGACAGATTGATCTTGGCATCGTCCGTCCAGGCAAGAAGATTATCACATAATGTATTGACCCGGGAATAATCGGAAATAGACAGCGAGCACATGGAAATTTCATCATACCCGGTTTTTTCAGCCATTTCCTTTGCCTGAGCGCACAATACTTCCGGCGTTTTTTCCCGCACCGGTCTTGTAACAAATCCCGCCTGACAGAACCGGCATCCCCGGATACATCCGCGGAACACCTCCAATGTAATCCGGTCATGCACTGTTTCCACCAGTGGCATTACCGGATCTGTAGGAAAGTACGCCTTGTCCACATCCGCGATAATCCGTTTTTTTACCTTTCGGGGAACATCCGGATATTTTGGCTCCATAGAAAGAATCGTCCCATCCTCCCGATATGCAACGTCATACAAAGAAGGAACATAAAACCCGTCCAAATGGGACGCCGCGCGCAAAAAATCTACTTTCGTATATGTGCCGGACTGTTTCATATCCAGATACAACTGTGCCAGTTCAGGAAGCGATTCTTCCCCTTCTCCGATAGAAAATATGTCCACAAAATCTGCAACCGGTTCCGGATTATAGGCACACGGTCCCCCCGCAAGAACAACAGGATAGCTGTCGTCCCTGTCCTTGCCCCGCAGGGGAATTCCGCTCATATCCAGCATATTCAGTGCCGTTGTATAGCAAAGTTCATACTGTAAGGTAAACGCAATCATATCAAAGTCCCGAATAGAGTCTCCCGATTCATGGGTATATAAGGGAATATTCCGTTGCCGCATCTGCGCTTCCATATCCGGCCACGGTGCAAATGCCCGCTCGCACCACACATCTTCCATCTGATTGAGTGCACCGCAGAGGATCCGCATTCCCAAATTGGACATGCCTATATCATAAATATCAGGGAAACAGAACGCCACGCGCAAGCCAATCTTATTTTTATCCTTATATATGCTTCCCGCTTCTCCGCCCACATACCGTCCAGGTTTCTGCACTTTGGTAATAAACGGTTTGATATCTTCTCTCATTGTATAAGCAAGGGCGGAGATTCGCTCCGCCCTTTCCCTTTCATAATAAATATTTATCGCACAATCACTTTCGTGGTAATTACAGCCGGAATCAGCCAGAACAGCTGAACCGCGCCCAGATATGCACTGTGCAGATCGGAAAACATTCCGGAAACCAATACGATTGCCATAACAACAGCACTTAAAACTGCTGCCAGCGCGCTGATAACATATCCCGTTTTGCGTGCGCTGAGAATTTTATCGCAGCTGGAAATCGTTTGCAGCAGCGCCTTCGTTCCATCGCGTGAGACAATTCCGCCGTCAGCGCGGTCGGAATATTTGGTAATTTCCTCTGTGTTCCGGTATTTAATCACCCGCAAGGAATACTTGCCGCTGCGGATCTGCCGATAAATCATATCTTCGTCTATACTTGGATCAAAGGTTTTCACACAAACACACATACCGCTGGCGGTAAGCTGCCGCAGAATATATTCAAAATCCGGATCAATCAGATAATGTACAATCATTTTTGCAACCAGCTTATGTTGGTAGATCATATAAAGCGCCGAGCAATCGCCTAAAAGATCTTCATCCTCCGCTGTCACATCTTCGGAAATGTCAATGCCCAACCCAGCAAGTGCAGCCGCACGACCAAACATAATATGCTTTCCGCCAACCATCGCTTCAATATAACCGGTGCCTGTATCCAGAATTTCCACATCCTTGGAATAACCGGATTCCATTGTTGCAACCTCAAACACATCCCCCAAGGGACCGCCGGTCTTGGCAAAAACGCTTGCAGCATAGTAAAGCACTTTATCAATGCGGCTGTTATTATACAGTTTCACATTACGCACTTTTACATTTGTAGAAGGGAAAACATTCACATCGTCAAAGGAAACCACGCTGGTACCGGAATATTCATCCACAGAGCCTTCACCGATGATTGTGCTATCGTTTTCATACGCTTCGCGGTTTGCACGGTAGAATGGATAGCAGCCTACAATAATCATAGCTGCTGGCATAGATGCACTGAGTACAGTAAATGCTACGGTAAACGGACCGCTTTCATGACCACTGACAGCCGCATAAACGCCGCCGACAGCCGCAAGAATCAGCGCTACCAATATTGTTACGCCGATCATAGAACGGTCACCGCCGCCCGTGTTTTTTGTTCTCCAGAAATATCCGTCAACAAAATCTGTTTTTTGAATTTTGATAATATCGCCGCCGTCATCGTCATGAATACTGTCGGCCAGCGCTTCATTCTCCATCATGGAATCCCGGGTGGACAGCCGGCGCATTACATATTTGGGACGGGAGGAAGACACAATATTAAAACTGAAAATTTCCCGACGAACGGTCATGAATTCATGAATAATGGTGAACAGCAGACACAATGCAGCCGGGAAATGGAACAGTACCGGTTCCGTACCCGGTGCTACTGTTGCTGCTTCATAAATAGAGCTGGCAAGCACTGCCGCTGTCATAACTGCGGATATGGAATCAGTTGTAGGACGGAACTTCAGCAAAGAAACCAGCCCGCCGAAAATATGTCGGTAACACAGCACAGCCATCAAAAGCAGCAGCTGCAAATCCATCATAATATATATAACCGGATAAACAGCAGGATCCAATGCGCCGGACAGCTGATATCCCAGCAACGGCATGTTTTCATACGCGAGAATAAGCAAAGTCAGCACCAATCCGCACAACAGTCTGCCGATCGCCCAACGATTGCGTTTCCTATACCGATCTGCAATTTCTCCGTTTTCCGCCGGGTCAGAGTATTCTCCGGGACCGTACCGCTTGCTGCGGGTGACCCATTCTTCCTGATCCGCTACATAATCATCTGTCATCTGTGCGGCAGTCTCCGCGCCAACGCTTTTAGCAAGCTCATCTTCCATACCAAGCGCCACCATTAAACTGATGTCCGTTTCATCAATAGCGCCCGTCTCCTCGCCTGTCACTTCATTAACAAGGCTTTCAAAATCTGTTGCCGGATCGTATGTAACCGGATCTTCTTCAGCAGGTTCCGCATCCAAGTAGATTTCTTCCTGAACAGGATCATTATCAAAGAAATCATCTTCCGAATGCAAATCCTCTTTTTCGCCGAAAGCTCCGTCAAAGGCAGGATCTGCTGCCTCAGGCACTTCTTCCGGTTCAGAATACTGCTTTTTTTTCTCCGCAAATTTCGAAAGTAACTCTTCCGGATCCATAGAATTCGGCGATGCAAAAGAAGATTTTTCCGCATCTGTCTGCGCCGCAGGTCTGCTCAGGCGAGCTAAAAGCTCCTGCGCCGTCACTTTTTTGTTTTCATTATTTTCAGCCATACTTTCGGTTCCTTCCTTTGGAATTGTGACCAATCGTTTAACCGGTTATCTAAAATTCACACAGCCCATATAAAACAGGAACTGCCAATCTTTTCTATTTGCCGTGCTGCATTCTGGCCGCGTGGCACAATATCACTGACGCCGCCGTAGATACATTCAATGAATTGATCTTTCCATACATTGGAATAGATACAGTAAAGTCGCTTTTATCGCGGACTGTCTTTGAGACGCCCGCCCCCTCGCTGCCAAGTACAATTGCTGCTGGCACGCAGAAATCCGTCTCATAATAGGGTATACCATCTGCTTCCGATACAAACACCCACAATCCTTTTTCCTTCAACTCCGTCACAGCCTGACCGATATTGGGCACTTTGGCTATCGCCATATGCTCCAATGCGCCTGCAGACGCTTTTGAAACTACAGGCGTCAGTCCGGCGCTGCGGCGTTTGGGAATAACCACTCCATGAGCGCCTGCACATTCGGCACAGCGAATCAGCGCACCCAGATTATGGGGATCCTCGATAGAATCTGCAATCACCACAAGCGGCATTTCCCCGCGCTCTGCGGCAATATTCAAAATTCCGTCTATATCTGTATAATCCTTTTCAGCGGCTACAGCAACCACCCCCTGATGATTGGCTCCTCTTGCAAGCTGATCCAGCTTTTCCTGGGCAACTTCGGAAATCGGAATATGCAGTTTTCTTGCCTGCGCTACAATAGCCACAAGCGAGCCTTCACGCTGTCCGGATTTCACAAATATTTTATCAATGCTTCTGCCGCTGCGCAGCAGCTCACGTACAGCATTTCTCCCTGCAACGGGAGCCTGTTCATCTGAAAGAGAAATCGGCTCCGCATCCGCTGAAAGCTCAGATGCGGTTGCAGAAATCAATCCGGCACTGCTGAGTGTGGCATTTTCAAATTCATCATAATCAGGCAATTTCAGGTATCTTCCGCCATAACTACGAATATCATCAAATCCATCATGGATTTTCGGCGGCCCGCCTCTGCCCTGTCTGTTTCTGTTATTTCTTTGTGCCCCACCGGGTTTCGCATTTTGATTTGCGTTCGCGCCGCGTCTGCTCTGCGCTGCCGGGGCGGCGTTTTTTTGCTGATTGGCAGCAGAACTGTTATTCTGTTTTTTTCTTTTGGAATTCTGTTTTTTTTGCCCGCCTGCAGCAACCTGCTCCTGCACGTTACTTTTGGAATCTTTTTGCGCTGCGGGAGCGGGACGGCGTTTCTTTCTCACGTTTCCCGCCAAGGCAGAACCTGTTCTATTGTGTTTTTTTCCTGCAGGGCGCGTCTGCTGTCCCTGCTGGATTTCGTTTTCGCTCATATATATGGATTGCCTTTCTGACAAAATAATGCCGTGTAGATTTCACTGTCACATAGCTATAAAAATCCAGTATTCATGCCTATTATAGCACATCTTTTATTATTTGTACATATCTTTTCATAAAAAATCCGGTTTGGAAGGATCTTCCAAATCGGATCATTTTTCATATTATTGCAAAAAGGAAAGCACGATACCGTGCTTTCCTCTCGACATACATGTGGTAACAATTATGCAAAGCTTTGCAAAACAATTACTGCTGTTTCATTGCTGCAAAGCACTCGCTGCAATATACAGGTCTGTCGCTTGTGGGCTGGAAAGGAACCTTTGCTTCCTGACCGCACTGTGCGCAAGTTGTGGTGAACATTTCTCTCTGTGACTTGGATGCAGCTTTTCTGGCATCACGGCAAGCCTTGCAGCGCTGAGGCTCATTCTGGAAGCCTTTCTCTGCATAAAATTCCTGTTCGCCTGCAGTAAATACAAACTCGTTACCGCAATCCTTGCAAACCAATGTCTTGTCCTCGTACATTTTTTACCTCGCTTAATATGGTAGAATAAATTTTTTGCCCTCAACGGACTTTAACCGTTACCTTTGAATCCAACGCTCTGATTAAGCTATTCGGGCATATAGTATACACGTGAAATGTTGAGAGACGATCAGTCGGTTTCGACACAGCGTTCAAACTGCTTTCCCTTTTCCCGGATTCGAAACAATGCGTTATGCACAGATTTTGCGGGCTTTCCGATATCCTCTGCAATCTCAGGCACCGACTTGCCGGAAATATATTCCCGCAGCACCCGCCGCTCATATGGGGAAAGAACTGTCTCTAACTTCTCCAGCTTCTGCGCAAGATTTTGCGTTTGCACAAATACACCGTGCATGCTCTTCTCCTGCTTGGAAAGCTTTTTAGGCATGTCCCGCCGGGAACGGCGCAAAACCTTTCTCCGATGAGAAATCAACGCATTCCGCATACAGATTTTTGCATACAGTCCAAAAGAAACTGCAGTTTGTGCACTATCGTATGTAAGCGCTGCCTTCAGCAATGCGCTTTCAGCCTCCTGCTGCAAATCATCCCGGGTACCGCTGCCGCTTGTACAAAAGCTGGACACCAGACTTGTTATAAGAGGCGTATACTGTTTTACCAGTGCGGCAAACCCAGCATCGCTCCCATCCTGTATTTCCTTTAACAATGCGTTTGGCGTATCCTGCAAAACTACATCCTCTATGTAAAACTTTCAATTTTCGACTGCATATCATCTATAATAATGTTATTATAGCACAATTGTAAATTTTGTCAATAGGAGTTTTTATTTTTTTAAATTTTTGTATATATTTCATTCACACTTGTTGAATATGTAATAAATAGAAACTGTTTTTCTGTATAAAATGGTACCATATCAGGTATCTTCAAACAAGTAATTCACATCCCCGGAAAGAAGCGCGATCACGCCGCGGAAAACCACCTCCGGTCGTTCCGCGTAATTGCTGAGCATGCGCTGCAGCTGATAGTCGCTGTCCGCACGCACAGTAAGATCCATGATAACACCGTTTTTATCCTTAATGGAGCAATTCACCAAATACCCATCTCCATCCGGGCGGTAGGAATGATCTACATATGCCCCTTTTTTGGCAAACGACAAATGCCGAAGGGCGCTGCGGTAACTCTTCTCCCGCACTGTCACCATCAGATTATCAGATAATGCCTCCGCAACCTGTCTGCCGGTATCTGTTACTTCATACAACACAGTAGCGTCAGAATCATAGTCCTCTGCAAAATCGTCCAGTTCGGCGCCGATTGCCGCAGGAGAGACATCGCCTTTGTCATGCTCTGTCTTTTGATCTTCTGCAGTTTTTTCCTCGCTGGATGAATCTCGCACAATTTCCCGGATATGACCTGCATCTACTAAAGAAAAAAAGCATTGTGCAAAGTCAAAAAAATTGACGATGCCATCCTGCATCATAATAGAGCCTATGCTCGGATAGTCCAAAGGATAGCCGATTTTATCCAGCAAATACAATATGAAAATTTTTATTTCATTTTCTTCTTTGAACTGTGCCATGCGACCCACTTCCTCTTGTTTATTCTTTTGAAAATCCCCAGAAAAAGGCGGTGGGAATTCCCTCCGCCTTTTATTTTACCAACTTCTTCTGCAAAATGCGCCCTCGTTTGGGTTTAGCTTTCAGACTCGGCAGCCGCCAACGATTCTTTATACTCCATATAATCGCGCATTTTCATTTTTCTGAAGTCTCTGCCCCAATAGTTATCCTTGATTCCGCTAAGGACTTTGCCGTTATAAATATATGCATCCTTCATAAACAGCAGCGGCATCACAGGCATATCTTCCATCAGAAGCTTTTCTGCTTCATGCAGCTTCTCTGTTTTTGCCTTGCTGTTACTTCCGGCAGCATATGCATCATCAATCAATTCGCTATATGCTTCGCTGTCATAACCGGTGATATTGGGAATCACATCATAATCTGCAGATTCCATATCTACCCCGTTTCCGGAATATTTCGCAGCAAACTGCGCCAATGCCGGGAATGCATCGGGAGCAAGCATCTGATAATCAATTGCAATTACATCAAAGTCGCCGGATACATAAGCTTCCTGGAACAAATCCTTGTATGTGTCAGACTGGTTGGCTTCTGTAGACGGCTCTTTCTCCGGTGACAGACCATTTACCTTTACCGTAAAGCCTAAATCATTCCAAACGTCCGCAACATATTCTGCAATCGCCAAATCAACTTCGTTGTTGCGAACTGTAATGGTGAAGGAACCTCTGGTTACACCCGCCTGTTTCAACAGGGCCTGCGCCTCGGAAAGATTGGCAGAGCTTTCGAGAAGCTTGCCGCCTTCCTCGCGGAATTCGCCTTTTCCATTTGCGTCAAACACTTTGGAAGGAATCAATCCTGTAGCAGGGTCTGCATATACGATAAGTTCTGCTAAAGCCTCACGGTCAATCGCCATAGAAAGCGCCTGCCGCACCTCGGCCTTTTCAAACAGCTTATTATTAGTATTGAAATAATATGTATGCGTCACCGCACTGTCGCGAATGGTTGCTTCCTTTTCGTAGTCTGCACGTGCAGCCAAAGGCAGCTCACCCATATAGAATATATCGTTTGCCTCATAATGCTCTAACTGTTTTTCCTTATTTCCATAGCCGAAGTTTACAACAATTCTGTAAGGAGTTACATATTTATCCAAAGCCTGATTGGACTCTGTATCACGGTAATAATAAGCAGAGCGTTCGAGACGCATCTCTTTTCCGATTGTAATACCTCTGACCGCAAACGGTCCATTGGTTACCATCGAAGAAGAACGCTTTGCCCACTTGTCACTGGAACCGACCTTATCTCTGCGTACAGGAACCAATGCAACGCTGGCACAAGAACGGAAGAACGCATCCAAGTCCACATCTTTCGATGCAAATTCCACTTCCAGAACATAGGTCTCTACCGCGTACACGCCTAGATCATCCACTGTGGCATCGCCCATTTTGATTTCACGGGCATTTTTCAAATCGTACAGCAAGGAAGAAGCTTCGCAGGCGTTTGTAGGCTCAAGGATCCGCTTCCATGCATACACAAAATCGTTTGCCTGCACGGTCTGACCGTCGCTCCACTTGCTCTCCCGCAGGTTGATCTGGATTCTGTATCCGTCATCCTCATCATCCGGCTCAATCACCTTGTAGCTGTCCATCATGGCCTTTTCCCAGTTTCCCTTTTCATCCAACCGGGTAAGCCCCTCATATATCAAAGAAATAATTTTTGCCGATGCTGCGTCCGTATAGGCCAGAATCGGGTCATAATTGTAGATCTCATCGGCAAGATACATTGTAATTATAGCACCCTTGTCGCCTTTTTCCAGCGTAGAACAGGACGAAAAAGCGCAGACAACCATAACTGCCGCAAGAACAAACGAAAGCACTCTTTTCATGGTTTGGAACTCCTTCTAAGACTATCCAAAAATCATCCGGCGAACCGGCTGCTTCAGCGATCGGCAAGCGAAACGCATTCATATGATTATAGCATAAAGAGCACAGGGAATCAATCGGTTGACTGTAAAACGCGGAAAGATTCATCCTTTTGCACAATTTAAAAATCCGAGTTTCGTAAATATTCAACAGTCATGCCCCAACATGCACTATATCCATGCACATGAATCGCTGAAAAATGCAGATACTACTTATTATTATACCTATTTTTGACAGAAAGGCAATAGCAGTCATGAAAAATTCACATTCAAAATCCGTTTTTTTCAATGCAAATATGCAAATTGCCGGTACGCTGCCCTATCCGCGCACCGATCTTGCATGCGAGTCCTGCGCAGCAAGTGAAAATATACCAGGAACAGTCTGTCGCAGGCATGAAAAATATGGACTGGAAATCACCGATCTAAAGGTTAAAAATGAGGAAGGCGCACGGCATACCGGGCAGCGTGTAGGACGCTATACAACAATATTCTGTCCGCCCATACGATACTGGGAAGAAGAACAGATTGACAACACAGCATCTGTTTTAGGGGCTCTGCTGCGGGATTACGCCAAGACGGCTCTTGGCGCACCGGCCACCTCCGCAGTAAAGGTGCTTATTGCAGGTCTTGGCAACCGTAATATTACTGCGGATGCAGTAGGTCCTCGCACAGTGGACAAAATCACCGTCACCGGTCATTTAAAAGACGAAGACGAAATTTTTGAAAAAGTCGGCTGCTGTCGCATATTCGCAATACATCCGGGTGTACAGGGACAAACGGGAATAGAGGCCGCACACCTGATTCAAAGTGCCGCTGCCGCACTGCAGCCCGATATTGTTGTCATAGTGGATGCCCTTGCCGCCCGTTCCACCAGCCGCCTTGCGGCAACCATTCAAATAACAGATACCGGAATCCGTCCCGGGTCCGGCATCGGCAGCCACTCGGAAGAAATCAGCCGGGACACTGTGGGGTGCGCAGTCATTGCTGTAGGCGTTCCCACAATAGTAGATTCCTCCACTTTAGTATATGATGCACTGGACCGTGCAGGGATAAAAGAAATCAGCGAACCGCTTCGGGTTATCTTACAAAACGAAAATAGCTTTTTTGTTTCTCCCAGAGACAGCGATATTCTTATAGAAGAAATTTCCACAGTGCTTTCCAAAGGAATCAACAAAGCGTTTTTTGCGTTCTGGGCATAGGAATATCTTTGCAAAGACACCCATATACATGGAGTGTAACGCAAAAGAAAGGATGTATGCAAAATGCAGAACGCACAAAATACAACGCTTGCCTTTGGGAGGTGCCGTGATGAATAATTCTGCTATACCGGAAATTCGGATTGAATCACTGGACGTTCCCAAGGAAGAACCGGATGAACTCCATTTATACGAAGCAGACACGCCTTATGCGAAAAAGCGTGAACACGCGCTTCCTTTATCCATCATTGCCGCCGCACTGATTCTGATTACCGTGTCCCTGGCGCTGCACACCTCTCTGTTCGCTATGGCTGCCAATCAGCTGCGCACCGTTTCCCCCACAGATTTTTTCATGCAGCTGATTCTTCCGGGATATACGGCAGAGCCGATTCAGGAAGATGCAAACCCAAACGATACAGATCATGCGGACAAGTCCGATAATACTCCCCCTTCTCCGACCCCGGATACAGAAGACGGGACAAGCAGCGAAGCCCCCTCCACTGGTGATAAAATCCGGGACAAGGATCTTTCTGCAAATGCAGAAAACGGTTTTTCCCTAAGCAATCAAACCAAATACACACCGGATCTATGGGCGCTATACGGCGCGCCGCGCCTTACAAAAACTGCGGACGAGCTGGCAAAAGAATACGGTGCAGACGCCCCCCTTGTTTTAATCTACCACACCCATGGCACAGAAAGCTACGCCAACGGAGATACTGTAACTGCAGGCACAGGATTCCGTTCCCGAGATCCAGAAGAAACGGTTGTAGCCGTCGGCAGTGTAATGACAGAAGTACTGGAAGCAGCCGGAATTCCTGTAATTCATCTGGAAGAAATGTTCGATGAAAAAAACTGGAGCAGTGCATACGACAACAGCCATGCCGCAGTTTGCAAGGCTTTGGAAAAATATCCATCTATTCAATATGTATTTGACGTGCATAGAGACGCACTGTCAGGAGACGATGGCGCATACATAAGCAGCGTATTCACATATGATGATACCCGATTCGCACAGCTGATGCTGGTTTGCGGAACAGACGAAGGCGGAAGCAATCACAAAAATTGGCGGGACAATCTGTCTTTTGCGCTTACACTGCAGGCCAATCTGCACGCTTCCTACGACACTCTGATGCGCCCTGTAAATCTGCGCACCGCTTCTTTCTATCAGGATTTGCGCAAAGGCGCGCTTCTCTTAGAGGTAGGCACAAGCGCGAATACGCTGGCTGAAGCCAAACGCACTGCAGTGCTGTTTTCCGCAGCTCTTGCCGATCACATTCTGGACCGGGACAGCGGACTGGATGTTGCCGAATGGTACGAATCTTACAAATAACTTGCTTTTTGGGGAAATTTATGGTATTATCATAGAAAAATGGGCTGACTTGATCCCCGGAAAGGCAAATGACGTGGAAAAAAAGATTGTAATCGGCATTGACGTAGGCGGAAGCACTACGAAAATTGTTGGATTTCACACTGCAAACGGAACACGCACTTTAATTGATCCCCTGTTTGTGCGTGCAAACGATCCGATCACCTCCGTATATGGCGCTTTCGGCAAATTTACGGATATTAACGGACTTGCTCTGTCCGATATAGAAAAAGTTATGATCACCGGCGTAGGATCTACCTGCATCACAAACGGAATTTACTCTCTGAAATGCGAGACGCTGCCGGAATTCCGCTGTATCGGACTGGGCGGATTGTATCTGTGCAAATACAATCAGGCGATCATCGCAAGTCTGGGTACCGGCACGGCATTGGTATATGCAGAAAAGGACAAGGAGCCTGTCTATCTGGGAGGTACCGGAGTCGGCGGCGGCACACTGATGGGACTGTCAAAGAAAATGCTTGGTATGGACACGGTAGATCATATTGAAGAGTTGGCGCAGATGGGAGACCTCCATAATATTGATTTAAAAATCAATGATATCTCCCGCCAGGAAATCATTCCCGGATTTGCGGATCGGATGACCGCATCTAATTTCGGCAATATCAGCGACATGGCAACCAAGGGCGACATCGCATTGGGCATTATCAATATGGTATTTGAGACAGTAGGCATGATCAGTATTTTTGCCGCCCGTAATTACAACTTAAAAAATGTGGTTCTCACAGGGAATCTGACACAAGTTGCACAGGCAGACGAGGTTTTCAGCGCATTGAATCAAATGTTTGATATGAACTTTATTATTCCAAAGCATTCTCAATTTGGAACGGTTATCGGTGCTGCACTCGCAGGATGCGAGTAATTCAAAATGTAAAAAGAGCAGGCATTTTGCCTGCTCTTTTCTTCAGGAACATTCACAGCTCCCTTTACCGGGGGCTTTTTTCATTCACACTCGCCAGCAAATCCCCATCACTGTATTACAATCGCCTGACTGTTCAAGCCTTGAAAAGCCTTTTCAGATTTGGACTTTGCATATTTGACATTCTTCCCGACCATGGGATCATTGAAATAATAATAATCATCGTCAAATCCCGTAAGCAGCATACAATGCAAGGGGGCTTTCCACTTAAATACCGTATTCGTCCCAATCAAGGTCCACTCTTTTCCATTATAATAAGGCGCTTTCATCTGCAGAGTCGCCCAAATAATGACCGGCGTTCCGTTTGCTACATACGTTTCGCTAAGAGATGCCAGCGTTGCACCACTGACCATCTTTGCAGTATGTCCGTATGCAGGCGTAAACTTATCGCATGCCTTCTTGATCACCGGAGCATAACAGCAAAGACCGGTTGACAGTCTGGGATTCCCGACAAAATAATCATTGGGGCTGTACCCCCATCTCTTCCCATTCTCATCAAAGTATGGAAGATCGCACATGTCAAGATAATTGTCAATAAACGCATCCACTGAAATATCCACGCCTGCATATTTCAGCGCCATCACTGCACTGACGCTTTCGCATCCGTTGGGCCACTTCGCACGCTGATCTATAAAAGGCACATCCAGAATCACTGAACTGGGTGCTACAACAACGGTTCTCGTAACGGAAGATGCATTTCCGCATGCATCCGCCGCACTGTAAGTAATCGTATATGTGCCGACTTTACCCGAATCTACTTCTCCTGCGGCAGTCACCTTCTCCGTAACATTACCGTCAAAATCATCCGTTGCTTTTACACCTGGATCTGAAAAAGCTTCTCCCAGATGTATTTTCATATTTTGATTTCCCAACAGGGATATTTTAGGCGGCGTTGTATCTGTAACATGTACAAATCGCTGCGCCGATACAGTATTGCCCGCCCCATCGGAAACAGTATATGTAAAAGTGAAATCTCCTACCGTGCAGGCTTTGTAATCTGTTTCAACAACAACTGCACCTGTAAGATCGCCCGCCAGGTCGTCTGTTGCTTTATATCCGGGATCTGCAAATTTTGCCGCGTGTGTATATATTTCCGTATTACCCAACAAAATCAACTCCGGCGGGATAACATCCCTCACGCTGACGCTGCGTTGTGCATGAGACGTGTTTCCACTGGAATCCTGCACCGAATATGTAAGAATACAGGTAGATGTATTTTCATCATATTCTTTGGAAACTGTAACTGCCGCCGTCAAATCTCCGTCGTAATTGTCAGATGCGGCATAGCCCTGTTCCTGAAAAAAGTCCATGGAAGAAAGCGTCAGTTCCAAATCTCCATTGAGCTGCAAAGTGGGAGGCGTTTTATCCACCACGTGAATTGCTCTGGTTATGGAATAGGTACGTCCGAAATGAGACAAGGAATATTCTTTTTCATATTCCCCGATTTCAGACGTAGAGGGATCCTCCTGCAAAGCAATTTTGTCCGTAAGGTTGAAAAACAAAAAGGACGCCTTGCATCCAGGATCGGAAAATTCTCCAAACACTTCCACTTCAATAACATCCGAACCTTTTAATGTAAGCTTTGGTTTTGAAAAAATCAAAAGGCAGGCAATTAAAATGACAAAAGACACAGATGCAGTAAGCGCAATCAGAAAAATACGCTGCTTTTGCAGCAGCTTTGTCCTTTTTGCCTTTACTCCAACTCCGGAAGGACGTGGGGAATTTGTCGGCCGCACACGCTGTCCCGGAAAATTGGGGCGAGGCGAAACCGGGTGAACCTGTCTTGGCACATTGCTGGATTGCGGAACGCCATGTGGACGCGATGCTTCACTTCGAGAGTGCTGTAACAATTTCTGCTTGGTATAATCTGATTGATTCAAAGCGTCAAATCCTTTCTAAGCAATAATAAAATCCAATTTCAAAAATTCTGTGTAAGACGAATTGTTAAGACATACTTTTAATTTATGAAATTACAAAATGATAACAAAAACAATCCCTCACCCGCTTCGCGGGAGCTCCCTTTACACAAGGGAGCCTTTTTATT
>BLMO01000177.1 GCA_011957885.1 Clostridiales bacterium | reverse complement strand
ATCCCTCCGAGTTTTGCTGCGCAAAACCCACCTCCCTTTGCACAAGGGAGGCTTATAGTGTTTGGTGAAAGTTTGCTGTGCTATCTCCCATTGCTGGGGGAGCCTGTAAATTGGGCTTTGCGATGGTTCTCTGACCTATGGGAACGTTTTATATTTGACTTCATGCAGCTTTATAGGGGGCCTTTTTGGTTGTCGATTCTCCGCCAATCCCACTATTTTTCGATGAATTTCACTTTTTTGCAATCTTCTATTTACATTTCAGACAAATTCTGCTATGATAGAAGCAATGAACAAATAGAGTCTTAGGAACGCAAAGGTTAAATTTTTAAGCGGCTCCGTGAAGCCGGTAAGATTTACAGCCCAGTGTTGCAGTCTTGCCGTGCGCAAGACTTTTTTTATGAAAATTGCTCTACTTTAAAATACAGACAGGGATGGTCGAAAAGTGATTTTCAAAGCAACACTCATGGACGAATCTGCGATGATGCGCAGTCTGGCAAGAATTACCCATGAAATCATCGAACGAAATCAAGGATGCGATAATCTGTGCCTCTGCGGAATTCGCAGACGGGGAGTCCCCCTTGCAAATATTCTTGCTGCAAATATAAAAAAATTTGAGGGCACCGATGTACCGGTCGGGTATATTGATATCACCCGGTATCGGGATGATTTAACGGAACTGCAAACCAAACAAACCGCTGCAGATAATCTCTTTCCTGTAGATCCTACGGATAAAAATGTGATTCTTGTTGACGATGTCATTTATACAGGACGCACAGTACGCGCCGCTATAGAAGCAGTATTCTCTGCAGGGCGACCTAAAAGCATCCAGCTTGCAGTACTCATTGACCGAGGGCATCGGGAACTGCCTATTAAACCGGATTTTATCGGTAAAAACGTACCCACTGCACATGACGAAATCATTCAGGTAATGGTGCAGGAAATTGATGGATCCTATCAGGTTTGCCTTGCAAAAGCAAAATAGATTGAGATTGATATGCGGCAGTTTTCCGCTTTCAATAGAATTTGTGCCTGCAGCCACCGCACCGCGGTTTCTGCAGCAAGAACGGAGTGTTTTATGAAACTGATCTACAACATTCAGGACAAACCCAAAGCCGGTCAGCTGATCATCTTCTCCCTGCAGCAGCTTCTGGCAATCATGACAGCCACACTGGTTGTTCCCGTTATCGTTGGCAATAACATGAGTACCGGTGCAGCATTGTTCGGAGCGGGAATCGGCACCCTTGTGTACATTCTTTTCACAAAGAAAAGAAGCCCTGTATTCCTTGGATCTTCCTTTGCCTTTATCGGTCCCATGTCGGGCGCGTTTGCAGGCAGCGTTTCCATGTCCCTCGGATACCTCGGCTTGATTCTCGGTGCAATCTTCGCAGGACTGGTTTACGTCGTAATTGCTATCGTAGTTAAAATCGCCGGTGTAAAATGGGTTTCCAAGCTGATGCCCGCCGCAGTAATCGGTCCTACAGTCGCCCTGATCGGACTTTCTCTTGCAGGCAATGCTGTAGGAGATCTGGTGAAAGGAAACGTAACATCTGCCGCAGGGACTCCTCTTGCCTCACCTCTGATTGCAATCCTTTGCGGATTGGTTACACTGGCAATCACCATCCTCTGCTCCACCTACGGCAAAAAAACCATAAAAATGATTCCCTTTATTATAGGAATTCTGTCCGGGTATGCATTTGCAGGGATTCTGACGATAATCGGCAACGCTGCTGATCTGGATGCATTGAAAGTAATTGATTTTTCCGTATTTAATCGCCTGCTTGTTGACGGAAAAGTCGCACTGGGCACTTTCTTCGCTGTGCCGGACTTCACTTTCCTCACTGCTTTTAAAGGATTTGGAGAACTCAATGCTACATATGTCGGAGCCATTGCCGTAGCATACATCCCCGTTGCTTTTGTGGTATTTGCCGAGCATCTGGCAGATCACAAAAATATCTCCTCCATTATTGAAAAAGATCTTCTGGAAGATCCGGGACTGCACAGAACCCTCCTCGGTGACGGCATCGGCTCTTTGATTGGCGCTGTGTTCGGCGGATGCCCTAACACCACCTACGGTGAGTCCGTAGCCTGCGTGGCAATCACCAGAAACGCTTCCATCTACACCATTATCGGTGCGGCTGTGGGTGCTGTTATCGTTGCGTTCCTCAATCCCTTTATTGTATTTGTTAATTCTATTCCTTCCTGCGTAATGGGCGGCGTCTGCATGGCACTGTATGGGTTTATCGCAGTGAGCGGACTGAAAATGATTCAAAAGGTAGATCTGGAAGAAAACAGAAATCTGTTTGTTGTTTCCGTCATTCTCATTTCCGGCATCGGCGGACTGACTGTCAGCATCGGCAAGGTTACTCTGACTCCGGTTGCATGCGCATTGATTCTTGGCATTCTCACAAACGTAATGCTTGGTAAAAAGCAAGCAGAATAAAAATTGTAAAACATTTTAAAAGAGAACCCCCGCGGGACCTGCGGAGGTTCTCTTTCTCTGTCTGTTTGAATATAGTAAACTGACGGAGGAAAGCAGTCGCGGTAAATCCGAACTGCTCATTTATAAATGAAACAAAAAAGTAAATCCCAAAGATATTTTATAAATGCTGTTTTATTGTCCGCTGTGACTGTAATGCTGCGCGCCATCGCCGTAAGCTTTAATGCTTTTGTGGCAAAAAAAATCGGAACTCAGGCGCTGGGACTGTTCACCCTTGTTATGAGCGTCTATTCTCTCGCCACCACGCTGGCAGTATCCGGCGTGAATCTGGCAGCGGTGCGCATGACATCGGAACGGCTGGCGCGCTGTGAGCAAGACGGAATCGGCGGCAAAGCACTGCGCCGCGCGCTGCGTACAGAACTGGCTGGCTGCATCGGATATGGTCTCTTTTTCGGACTTTTTGCAGGGATCCTGCTTTTTACCCTGTCCGGCGTCTTAGGCACATTTGTGCTGGGGGATATCCGCACGATTCCCTCTCTGCGCCTGCTCAGTATCGGTCTTGCCCCGATTTCCCTTTCCTCAGCTATTGCAGGATATTTTACAGGACTGCGTAAGGTATACAAAAATGCGGCCATTTCCATCTGTGAACAGTTTGTGCAAATCGCACTGATATCCGCAGGACTGGTAATCATTGCCCCCCGCGGAATCGAATATGCCTGCCTTTCTGTTGTTGGCGGCGCAGCTATATCTGTAATTATCTCTCTGGTGCTGGCAGTTTTTCTTTATGTTACAGATAGGGGAATCAAAACAAGCGTAAAAGATGCGGCATTTCCCGCAGCGCCCAAGCTAAAGCGCAGCGCTCTTTCAAGAGCCGCCGCCATTGCGTTTCCGGTAGCAGCCGGATCTTACGTTCGTCAGGGACTGCTATGCGCTGAGCACCTTGCTATCCCCGCCGGACTGCGAAAAAGCGGTGCCAATCCGGAAGGGGCGCTTGCTTCCTACGGTGTGCTCCACGGCATGGCTTTTCCATTGATCTTTTTTCCTTCTTCCGTAATCAGCGCATTCGCCTCGCTTCTTGTGCCGGAACTGTCCGAATGTCTGGCAACAGACAATACTCTGCGCACAAAAGAAATCGGAATCAAAGTGATCCGGGTCAGCCTCTGGTTTTCTGTTGGTGTTGCCGGCATATTTCTTGCTTTTTCACACACACTTGGCATGAGCGTATATGACAGCGCTGAAGCCGGACGGTACATCGCTGCCTTTGCCCCGTTGGTACCTTTGATGTATTTGGATACCTCTGTGGATTCCATCCTGAAAGGGCTGGGACAGCAGGTTTACTGTATGAAAGTGAACATTCTGGATGCAGGACTCAGTCTCATCCTGGTCCTCACTCTGGTTCCCCGATTTGGCATCTGGGGATATGTAGTCTGCGTATATATCACTGAAACAGTCAACGCCGCCCTTAGCATCAGCCGGATGCTGGCTGTCACCAAAATCCGATTCCGGTCTTCCTGGGCAGCCGTGCCGGGACTGTCCATCCTCCTATCCTGTACCGGCGTTCGCCTGCTCACCTCCTTTATGCACATCAGTTCTCCAAGCAGTGTACAAATCGCCCTAACCGTTTTTATATATGTAATTCTGCTGGTTCTTTTCAGATCTATTTCGCGCAGCGACATTCAATATGCAAAAAAGATACTGCTGCATACTTGACTTTATTTCCCGCTATGGTAAAATAATATCTGATACTTATATTAAGGAAGGATTTCCCAAGCACATGAAAGAATACCACAATAAATTTGATCCGTCACCATATATGCCCAAAGCAAAAGAGATTTTGCAGAAAATGACCCTGAAAGAAAAAATTGGTCAGCTGCATCTTCTGGGCACCGTGCGAAATCTGGATGAGGATCTGGTTCGCTCCGGCACAATCGGCGCGTTTCTGAACGTGCCGGATGTACAGACAGCAAACCGGCTTCAGCGGCTTGCCGTGGAAGAAAGCCGTCTGGGCATTCCGCTGATCATCGGTCACGATATGGTTCACGGAGACAGAACCCTGTTCCCCGTTCCCCTTGGCGGCGCCGCAAGCTGGGACATGGAGCGCATTGAAAATTCTGAACGGATTTCCGCAATGGAAACTTCCGCGGAAGGAATTAACTGGGTATACTCTCCCATGATCGACATTTCCAGAGAACCTCGGTGGGGCAGAATCGCAGAAGGCGCAGGCGAGGACAAGCTGCTGGGCAGCGCCGTTGCCGCCGCACGGATCCGCGGATTTCAGACAATCAATCCCGAAACGGGCTATCCTTACGTAGCCGCCTGCTTTAAGCATTACTGCGGATATGGACTCAGCGAAGCAGGCAGAGACTATGAATCCTGCGATATCAGCGAACGTACCCTGCACGGGGAATACCTGCCTGTATATAAAGCTGCTGTGGAAGCCGGCGCTATGACCTGCATGTCCTCTTTCAACTCTCTCAACGGTATTCCAGTGAGCGGCTCCAGATACTATCTTACAGAATTGCTGAGGGAAATCTGGGGATTTGCCGGATTTGTCGTATCCGACTGGACGAGTGTAGAGGAACTGGTCAACCACCGGGTTGCCAAAGATAAAAAGGATGCGGCACGCCGTGCGCTCCTCGCAGGCTGCGACATGGATATGCACTCCTGCGCTTATGTAGAGTCTCTGGAAACGCTTGCAGAAGAAGTGCCGGAAATTCTGCCTGCCATTGATGAAAGCGTTCTGCGCATTCTGTGCGTAAAGTTTGCCGCAGGAATTTTTGCAAATCCCTACCGGGATGAAGATACCAGCAATGCATTTCTCAAAGAAGAATACCGGGACGCAGCAAGAGATCTTGCAGCACATTCCATGGTACTTCTGAAAAACAAAGAAAACATCCTACCTCTGAAACGGGACAAGAAAAAATATCTGGTTACCGGTCCCATGGCAGACGCACAATATGAAGCAATGGGCGTTTGGGGCGGACGCTGCGACCCTGCCACTGTTATCACCGTGCGCAACGCACTGGAACGGGAAGAAGGCATCGAAACCGTTTATCTGGCAGGCTGCGACTTTGAAGGAACCGACCGGGCGAAATTTAAAGAAGCCGCACGGCTTGCAGCCGGATGCGACGGTATCATTTTCGTATGCGGCGAGCCTTGTCAGTGGGCCGGAGAAGGCGGTGGAAGAATCGACATTGACTTGCCGGATATTCAATATGAATATCTGAAGCTGCTGCGCGGGCTTAAAAAGCCGCTCATTTCCGTGCTGCTCACTGCACGTCCCCTTGCCTGCTCCCGTTTGGATGAAATGTCCGATGCACTGCTCCTTGGCTGGCACTCCGGCGTAGAAGCAGGAAATGCAGTCCGCCAGCTTTTGATGGGTGATCTTTCCCCCAGCGGCAGACTGCCCGTCACCTTCCCCAGAGCAACAGGGCAAATTCCGATTTATTATGCAAGTCTTTCTGCCGGACGTCCCAGAAGTCTCTTCCCCCGCCGGTACAGAGACTGCCCCGCCGATCCCCTTTATCCGTTCGGATATGGACTGACCTACAGCACCGTTGCATACGATGATATTACGATTGAAAATCCGGATCTGCGTCCTGGCGAGGAACTGCGTGCCAGCGTTACCATATCCAACACCGGTGATGTTGCAGTAGAAGAAGTCGTGCAGGTATATTTCTGTGATGTGGTTTCTTCCATTGCAACGCCGGATAAGCTGCTGTGCGACTTTGAAAAGGTCTCCCTTGAAGCGGGTCAGACCAAGAAAATTTCTTTCTCTATTCCTTCCGACCGTTTCACCTTCCTGAATGAAAAACTGGAAAAGGTACTGGAGCCGGGTGATTTCCGCCTGTATATCGGTGCAGATTCCACTTGTGAGGCATTTGCTCCCTTTGCTGTTGTGGAGTAATTGCACTATAGAAGAAACAATCCCTCACCCGCTTTGCGGGAGCCCCCTTTACACAAGGGGGCCTTTTATATTTGCGCTTTGCGGAGCCCTCTTTACTGGGAGAGCCTATCCAGCCTCCCTTGTGCAAAGGGAGGTGGCACGGCGTTAGCCGGGTCGGAGGGATTGTTTGCACATACTGCCGATTTGCAGATCATCCAAAATGACAGTGTTACAATCCCTCACCCGCTTCGCGGGAGCCCCCTTTGCACAAGGGGGCCTTATATTGGCGCTTGGCAACAGTTTCCTTTGCAGAGGGAACTGTTGCGCCTGTACTTATTGAACCTTATTTGCTAAATTTATCCGAATTCCTTGACAAATCCCCCACTTGATATTATAATGATATCACTTCAATGTTAGGGAGTAAAATCTATTATGGAAAACATTATTGAAATTGAGCATCTAAGCAAAAGCTTTGGCGAAGTAAAAGCGGTGCAGGATTTAAGTTTTCACGTAAAAGAAGGGGAACTGTTTGCCTTCTTAGGCGTAAACGGTGCGGGAAAATCCACTACAATCCACATTATGTGCGGACAGCTTGCCAAAGACAGCGGAAGCGTCACCATAGATGGCTGCGACCTGGATCACAATGTAGATCTTATCAAAGGAGAGCTTGGCGTAGTATTCCAAAATTCCCTGCTGGATAATGCTCTATCTGTATATGATAATCTAGAAAGCCGCGCGGCACTTTACGGTATATTCGGAACCGCTTTTAAAGAAAGACTTGCCGAGCTTGCAAAACTCCTTGACTTTGAAAATCTGTTAAAACGACCTGTTGGAAAATTATCCGGCGGGCAGCGCAGACGGATTGATATTGCCAGAGCGCTGCTGCACAATCCAAAAATTCTGATTCTTGATGAACCTACCACCGGGCTGGATCCTCAAACGCGCAAAATCTTGTGGAATGTGATTTCTGACCTGCGGGAAAATAAAAATTTGACGGTTTTCCTAACCACACACTATATGGAAGAGGCGGCAGAAGCAGATTACGTTGTCATTCTGGACAGCGGAAGAATCGCTGCAAAAGGGACACCTCTGGAATTGAAAAATACCTATACCGGGGATTTTATTACCCTTTACAATATCAGCGAAGGAGACGCAAAGTCTCTTGAGGTTGACTACACACCCATGCGCGATGCATTTCGTCTGTTTGTTCCAAACACGGCAAAGGCAACAGAACTCATTCTGGCGCACCCTGAAGTATTTCGCGACTTTGAAATTACAAAAGGTAAAATGGACGATGTTTTCCTTGCCGTTACCGGAAAGAATCTGACAGGAGGGGTGGAAAAATGAGCACCTGCAAAGTTCTTATCAAACGAAACACAAAATTATTTTTCAGAGACAAGGGAATGTTTTTCACCTCCCTGATCACTCCTGCAATTCTGCTTGTTTTGTATGCCACTTTTCTCGGGAAAGTCTATCACGACAGCTTTACCTACTCCCTGCCGGAAACACTGCATGTATCAAAAAGTTTAATCGACGGCTGCGTTGGCAGCCAACTGATTTCCTCCATTCTTGCAGTGTCCTGTGTGACAGTTGCCTTTTGTTCTAACATGCTTATGGTGCAGGACTGGGCAAATGGATCTGTTAAGGACCTGCGTATCTCCCCCGTCAAAGCATCTGCACTTGCTTTAAGTTACTATACAGCATCGCTGATCTCCACCCTGATTATTTGTCTGACAGCCGGAGGCATATGCCTTGCTTACGTTGCCGCTGTGGGCTGGTTTATGTCTGCTGCAGATGTTGTGCTATTGCTGCTGGATATTATACTGCTCACATTGTTTGGAACCGCGCTTTCTTCCATTATCCATTTCTTCCTTTCCTCTCAAGGGCAAATTTCTGCAGTTGGTACGATTGTGAGTGCCGGATATGGATTTATCTGCGGTGCTTATATGCCGATTTCTCAATTTTCTGAAAGCGTGCAGCGTGTGATTTGCTTTTTGCCTGGTACATACGGTACCTCTCTGATCCGTAACCATGCAATGCGCGGTGCGTTTGCAGAAATGATAGATCAGGGCGTTCCCTCTGAAATTGTAGAAAGCATTAAGGATTCTATTGACTGTAATTTATATTTCTTTGATAATAAGGTAGAATTACCGGTTATGTATCTGATCCTCGGCGGCACGATAGCCGTATTGATCGGAGTTTATATTTTGATGAATAAATACAGAAAAGCATCTTCACGCAAATAAAACAGAAAACCCACCACTGGTAAGTGGTGGGTTTTTATGATGAAAGACTTCCCCCAGCAAAGGGAGATGGCACGGCTTCGCCGTGATGGAGAGATGCTCCCCAAAATTTAAGCCCCCTGTGCAAAGGGGGGTGAGTTTTGCACGGCAAAACTTGGGAGGATTGTCTGCACCACTGCCGATTTGTAGATCATCCAAAATGATAGTAATACAATCCCTCACCCGCTTCGCGGGAGCTCCCTTTACACAAGGGAGCCTTTTTATT
>BLMO01000176.1 GCA_011957885.1 Clostridiales bacterium | reverse complement strand
GCCGCGCCACCTCCCTTTACACAAGGGAGGCTTTGGTTATTTGATTGCTCCGCCGTGCCGCATTCCTTTACAAGGAGGCTTTATAAGGAGATGAAGTGCCGTGCCATCTCCCCTCCGACACGATCACTGCGCTTGCGCCGCACCCTCTCTCTATGGAGCCGCGCAGTGGACCTCATATGGGGGCATTTTAAAAGATTGGAGCTGCGCGGCATACCCCAAGAGTGACCTCCAGCACATGGGAGCCTTTTTGTTTTTTGCTGCACGGAAGTCCCCTTTGCAGGGAAACTTTTTGCTCTGCTTTTTCTACCGTTTGCCTCGCGCCATGGCAGCGCCGCAAATAATTCCACAAAGTCCCCCGATAATATGTGTTAGCTGGGATATGTTGTCGGCAACGAAAATCATGGAGTAAATCTCCCGTCCCAAATAGATCAGGGCGACCAGGATCAGGGATACGGGAATGTTTCCTCCCCGGATTCCCGATATGGAGGAAAGAAAAATTAACATAAATACAATACCGGATGCACCCAGCAGTGCATTCCCGGGGAAAAATACAAAATAGACGATGCCGGAAACCAGCGCTGTGATCAGTATGGAGAAAAAGAGATTCCAGCTTCCATATCGGCTTTCCACAACCGGTCCCAGTACCAGAATCAGGCATATGTTACCGAAAAAATGCGACCAGTCTGTATGTCCGAGCACATGACCGAACATGCGGACATAAGTGAAGGGATCTGTCAGAGGCGCACGGTATACGCTGAAAAGATGTACATTTGACCATCCGTCTGTCCATCCGTTCATTAGCAGTGCGAGGAGACCGAGCAGGGCAAAGGTAAGAATGACAGGCGAGTCATATTGAATTTTTAATACAGGCTTTTTCAAAGCAAAATTTCCTTTCATGTTGGTACAGACGCTTTGCAGCGTTCGTTAAGCTCCCTTTGCTGGGGGGGAGCTTTGATACTTCTACTGCATGTTTCCAGCAGGGTCTGTCACAGGAGATGCCGGTGTTATCAATGGATTTTGTCCGGATGCAGAGGTGATCTGTGCAACCATCAGAGAGGTGCGGGACATCAGACTTGTAAGCAGCGGCTTGCAGCCTTCCCGGAAGGCACCGGCAATATCTGTTTCTTTCCAGTTGATTTCATCTTTCGTCTGTGGATTCAATGGCATCAGTACGCCAAAGGTAACGGACAGGCGGAAAACTCCTTCCGGAGCGAAGCTCAATGTGCGGTTGAAATTGATTTTCACCCACTTGTCACTGTGCTGGGCGAGAATGGTATCCTTGCAATTCAGCTTCCGTTTTTCTGTGGGATTTTGTGTTTCCAGCGTTTCATATTGAACATTGTCCAGAAAAATCTGCCTCTCTGGCAGAAAATAACGGTTAAAATCCAGCATAGGCGTTCTCCTTACCAGTATTTGCGATCCAGACTGCGCAGCTGTACTGCCTCTGCAATATGCGCCGCGCGGATTGTTTCACTGTGATCCAGATCTGCAATGGTTCGTGCAACCTTCAAAACCCGGTCGTGTCCTCTTGCAGACATGCCGAATTTTTCAAAGGCGTTTTCCAATATAGCATTTCCTGCCGGATCTACTGTGCAGAATTGCCGCACCTGCTGGGCGGTCATATTGGCATTACAGGAAACAGCTCCGTTGAATCGTTGCTCTGCAAAGGTTCTTGCAGCGATTACTCTGGTGCGTATTACAGAAGAATCTTCTGTGGGGGTGGGATCAGAAATTTCGCTGAATTCCAAAGCGGGGATTTCAATTTGAATGTCAATCCGATCCAGCAGCGGACCGCTCACTTTTGCAAGATACCGGCGGATTTCTTCTCTGCGGCAGGTACAGTTGCGTTTGGGTGAGCCAAAGTATCCGCACTTACAGGGATTCATGGCGCATACCAGCATGAACCGACTGGGATAGGTAGTTTTTCCGGCGGCGCGGGTAATGGTGACCTGACCGTCCTCCAGAGGCTGGCGCAGCCCTTCAATTACATTTTTGGGAAACTCCGGCAGCTCATCCAGAAAAAGCACGCCGTTGTGAGCTGCGGAAACTTCTCCCGGCTTCGGTCGTGCACCGCCTCCTACCAATGAGGCGACGCTCATTGTGTGGTGCGGGCTGCGGAACGGACGCTGACATACCAAAGAAGTGCCTTCTTTTAAAATTCCGGCAACAGAATGAATTTTCGTGGTTTCTACTGCGTCATCTATGCCCATGGGAGGCAGAATCGTAGGCAGCCTTCTTGCAAGCATGGATTTTCCTGCACCGGGCGGACCGATCATCAATACATTATGCCCGCCTGCTGCGGCAATTTCCAGCGCACGCTTTGCCCGTTCCTGCCCGCGCACATCGGAAAAATTACACCCTGAAAGACTGTAATTTTCCAGGTCATATTTTGCACCTTCAAATTTGGGCAGGGGTTCCAGTCCCTGCAAATGCCGCACAATCTGCACCGCGTCATCTGCAGCATATATGGAAATCCCTTCTACAGCCGCCGCCTCGGGACCGCAGCATTTTGGCACAAACACTTCTGTAAATCCGGCTTCCTTTGCGGCAATTACCATGGAAAGAATTCCGGGCACACGCCGCAGCGCACCGGAAAAGGACAACTCTCCGATAAAGCACCGCCCGGTTAAATCGCACGCTTCCGGTATGGTTCCGGCAGTTTTCAAAATTGCTATAAATATAGCAAGGTCGAAAGCGCAGCCTTCCTTTTTGATATCTGCCGGTGCAAGGTTGACAATAATTGCCGAATCCGGAAACGCAAGATCACTGTTTGTCATTGCCGCACGCACCCGCTGTTTGGCTTCTTTTACTGCAGCGTCCGGCAGTCCGACAATATCAAATATCGGAATGTCCTGGCTGGAATTGCATTCTACGGTAACGATATATCCGTCAATTCCCTGCAGACTGGCGGAATAGGATGTGGTTAACATATATGTTTGTACCTCAATGTATAATTTAGTCCAATCAGTATCGTCATTTTATCACATTTTTCGCCTGTATACAATACCGGAGCGGGATTTTTCGCGGTAAACCCGGATGTTTCAATACAGATTTGTATTGCGCAGAAAATCTATTGACAAAGAAACTGCAAACCTGTATACTGTAAATATAAGGAAATATATTATGCAATATCGACGAAGGGGACCTACTATGAAACTACGCAGGAATTGCCGATATAACGGAGCCAAACCGATGTAACGTCTGCAAAGCAGTTTATGTT
>BLMO01000175.1 GCA_011957885.1 Clostridiales bacterium | reverse complement strand
GACGGCACGTAACCGATCAGGCGCTCGCGGATTGCTTTCTGACCGAGATGAATACCGAGACCGTGCTCTGCATTATCCTCGAACAGAGAGTTTGCCCATGCGGGACCTCTGCCGCTTTCGTGGTTTACAGTGTAAGGGGTTGCAGGTGCGCTTCCGCCCCAGATAGAAGAACATCCGGTTGCGTTGGAAACGATCATTCTTTCACCGAACAACTGGGTGATCAGACGTGCATATGTAGGCTCTGCACAGCCTGCACATGCGCCGGAGAACTCAAGCAGCGGCTGTTTGAACTGGCTGCCTTTGATAGTGCTTTCTGCAAAAGGCAGATCCTTTTTGGATACATTCTTTACTGCATAATCGAATACTTCCTGCTGATCCAGCTGGGTATCCTGCAGCACCATTTCCAGCGCTCTCTTTTCCGGCTTAGTAGGACAGGTCTTCACACAAAGCGTACAACCCATACAATCCAGCGGGCTGATTGCAATGGTGAACTTCAGGTCTTCGCAGCCCTTGCCGATCATCTTTGCAGTGTATCTTGTCTGTGCGGGAGCCTTAGCAGCTTCCTCAGCGTTCAGTGCGAAGGGACGGATGGTAGCATGAGGACATACAAAGCTACACTGGTTACACTGAATACAGTTTTCTTCATGCCAAACGGGAACCATAACGGCAACGCCGCGTTTCTCGTAAGCGGTAGAGCCCTGGGGGAAGGTACCGTCTGCTCTTTCTGCGAACGCAGATACAGGCAGGGAATCACCGTCCATTTTGCCTACAGGTCTTACTACCTCGTTAACGAATTTCACAAGTTCCGGACGGTCGCCCTGAGCAGGAGCTTCAGCAGGAGTTTCACCTGCGTCCTTCCAGGATGCGGGAACATCAACCTTTACAAGTGCGCCGGCACCCATATCGATTGCCTTATGGTTCTGGTCAACAACGTCCTGACCGAACTTGGAATAGGACTTGGTTGCCATATACTTCATGTATCCTACAGCTTCATCCAGGGGCATGATCTTTGCCAGTGCAAAGAATGCAGCCTGCAGAATTGTATTCTTAACCTTTGCATTGCCGATATCGTTCTTTGCAATGGAGGTTGCATTGATGATATAGAACTGAATGTTATTGTTCGCAATGTAGGACTTCACAGATGCGGGCAGGTGTGCGTCCAGCTCGTCAGCAGACCACAGGCAGTCCAGAAGGAAAGTGCCGCCGGGCTTTACATCATTTACAATCTTGAAGCCCTTCAGAATGTAGGACGGATTGTGGCAGGCAACAAAGTTTGCCTGGGTGATGTAGTAAGGACTCTTAATCGGAGCGTCGCCAAAACGCAAGTGGGAAATGGTAACGCCGCCGGTTTTCTTGGAGTCATACTGGAAGTATGCCTGAATGTATTTATCGGTGTGGTCGCCGATGATCTTGATGGAGTTCTTGTTTGCACCAACGGTACCGTCGCCGCCCAGACCCCAGAACTTGCAGGAGATAGTTCCCTTCGCAGAGGTGTCAGGAGCCGGCTTTTCGTCCAGAGACAGACCGGTTACGTCATCTACGATACCGATTGTGAAGTTTGCCTTGGGTGCGTCGCATGCAAGGTTTTCATATACAGCAAAGATGGAAGCGGGAGTGGTATCCTTGGAACCGAGACCGTAACGTCCGCCTACAACAGTCTTATCGGAAATACCCTTGGATGCAAGTGCGGTCATAACATCCAGATACAGAGGCTCGCCCAGTGCACCGGGTTCCTTTGTTCTGTCCAGAACAGCGATCTTCTTAGCTGTTTCAGGAATTGCAGCAATAAGCTTGTCCGCTACAAAAGGTCTGTACAGACGTACTTTTACAAGACCAACCTTCTCGCCTGCAGCAGTGAGGTAGTCGATTACTTCTTCTGCCACGTCGCAGATAGAGCCCATAGCGATGATTACACGCTCTGCGTCCGGTGCGCCGTAGTAGTTGAATGCCTGGTAATCAGTACCCAACTTCTTGTTTACTTTATCAAAGTATTTATCCACGATAGCAGGCAGTTCGTCATAATAACGGTTGCATGCTTCACGATGCTGGAAGAAGATGTCGCCGTTTTCAGCAGAACCGCGGAGCACAGGATGTTCCGGATTGAGCGCACGGCTGCGGAACGCGTTGATTGCGTCCATATCTACCATTTCCTTCAGATCTTCGTAATCCCATGCTTCGATCTTCTGGATCTCATGAGAGGTGCGGAAACCGTCAAAGAAGTTCAGGAAAGGAACGCGGCCTTCAATGGTTGCCAGATGTGCAACGGCACCGAGGTCCATAACTTCCTGGGGGTTGGTTTCAGCGAGCATTGCATAACCGGTCTGACGGCATGCATAAATATCGGAATGGTCGCCGAAAATGTTCAGCGCGTGGGAAGCAACGCAGCGTGCAGAAACATGAATTACGCTGGGAAGCAGCTCACCTGCGATTTTGTACATGTTAGGGATCATCAACAGAAGGCCCTGAGATGCTGTATATGTAGTCGTCAGCGCACCTGCTGCCAGGGAGCCGTGTACAGCGCCTGCAGCGCCTGCCTCAGACTGCATTTCCATTACGCGGACGCGATCGCCGAAAATGTTGCGTGCGCTTTCGCCGAAAATGTTCTTGTCCGTTGCAGACCAGGTGTCTGTGATTTCCGCCATCGGAGAGGACGGAGTGATGGGATAGATTGCGGCAACTTCCGTGAACGCATAGGATACATGCGCCGCGGCGGTGTTACCGTCCATGGATACTTTTCTTCTTGCCATGTAGGGGTTCCTCCTGTATATTTAGTTAATAGTGAAACCATATAAGTTGAGCGCAGTCGCTCAAAGATTATTATACATCCTTTCAGCCGCTTTGTAAATAAGGAATTTATGAATAATTGTAAAAAAGATTGGATTTTTTTGCAGGATTTTTCATGCATGTTCCACCGCAGCCGCCACATCCTGCTCCAGAATCTGCATCAGATCCTCTTTGGTGACAGTCTCCAGCCCGGCAAGCCGGTTCGCCTGACAGGAAAGAATCCGTTCAAACACATTGCGCACACCCCGGGCGTTCCCGAAAGTGCGCCGCTGCGCCGCCGTCATTTTATTGAAATATTCCAGCAGCTTTTCCTGGGCTGCCTGCTCCGGCTCATAGCTGCTTTTCTTACAGTTACCCTGGAATATTTCCAGCATTTCCTCCGGGGTATAATCCGTAAATTCCAGATACCGGTTAAAACGGGAGCGCAGCCCCGGGTTTGACTCGATAAAATCATGCATCAAATCTGTATATCCCGCCACAATAACAATCAAATCGTCCCGATTGTCCTCCATTGCTTTCAGAATGGTGTCCACTGCTTCCTGGCCGAAATCGTTTTCCGATCCGGAAATCAGGGTATACGCTTCGTCCACAAACAGCACGCCCCCTGCCGCTTTTTCCAGTACCTTGGAGGTTTTAATAGCAGTCTGCCCCACATATCCCGCGACAAGTCCGCTGCGGTCCACCTCCACAAGCTGCCCTTTCGATAAAATCCCCAGAGAATGATACACCCGCGCCATTAGACGAGCAATCATGGTTTTGCCCGTTCCGGGATTGCCGGAAAATACCATATGCAGCGACATGTCCGCCGTAGGAAGCCCGTTTTCCCGGCGTTTCTGATAGATCTGGGCAATATTGATCAGATTGCGCACTTCCTTTTTGACGTTTTCCAATCCGATATATCCGTCCAGTTCCTTTTGCAGCGTTTCTATATCTTCCCGCTCCGGCGTGTCTGCCTCCGTCTTTTCGTTCTTCTCTGCCGGCGGAGTCTGGTGCGCCGGCTTCGCAGGCGCATCCTTTCCCGTTTGTTGTTCGGGCGGCGCGCCGCCCCATAAATCCGCACTCACCCGGCGCAGATTCTGCTCCGTCATAGAACGAATAATCTCTGTCTGTCGGGCTATGATTTCATCCTTTTTATCCATGACATTCCATCCTTTTATGTTTCTTGCTGTATTGTACCACACCACGTACCTGCATTTCCATAGATTTTCTCTATTTTCTCCTGCCGATGCGCAAAAAAATTTGGGCAATCTGCGGTTGCATTTCTAAAAACATAGTTGTATAATAGGTTTATGGAATCGTAAAATTTTCATGATATGTAATTGACAGTATATAATAAGAGGTGGTATACTGTTTTATTGAAGCAACAAAGGTCGACACAAAGGGAAAGAAGGAACTGCAATGATGAAGGTTTATGCCGATAATGCTGCAACCACTGCAATTTCGCAGCACGCACTGGCAGAAATGATCAAATATTATGACGGAGCATATGAAAACGCTTCCAGTCTGCACACACAGGGACAAGCTGCGGCAGACGCGTTGGAAAATGCCAGAACGCGCGTCGCGGCATGTTTGCACTGTGACGCACGGGGAATTTACTTCACATCCGGCGGAAGTGAAGCGGATAACCAGGCGCTGATTGCCGCTGCCCATCTGGGTGCCAAAAAAGGCAAGCGCCATCTGATATCCACAAAAATCGAACACCACGCAGTACTGCACACGCTGGACAAGCTTGCAAAAGAAGGCTTTGAAATCACGCTTTTGGATGTTTCCCGGGAGGGAATGGTCACACCGGAGCAGGTAGCAGAAGCGATCCGGGAAGATACTGCACTGGTAAGCATTATGTTTGCCAACAATGAAATCGGTACAATTGAACCTATCAAGGAAATCGGTCAGATCTGCCGGGAGCGGAAGGTGATTTTCCACACCGACGCGGTACAGGCGGCAGGACATGTCAAAATTGATATTGAGGACATGTGCATTGACATGCTGTCCGCTTCCGCCCATAAATTCCACGGTCCCAAGGGAACAGGCTTTTTATACTGCAAGCGGGGCATCTATCTGGAGCCGCTGATCTGCGGCGGTGCACAGGAGCGGGGCAAACGGGCAGGAACAGAAAATCTGCCTGCCATTATGGGAATGGCTGCCGCGTTGGAAGACGCATGCGCCAATCTGGATGCATACACAGCACGGGTATCTGTTCTGCGGGACAAAATCATTCGGGAGCTGTCCAAAATCTCCCACGCATTCCTGAACGGGGACCCTGTACAGCGGCTGCCCAACAATGTAAATATGTGCTTTGAAGGAATTGAAGGGGAAAGCCTGCTCATGATGCTGGATATGTTCGGCATTTCCGCATCCTCCGGTTCTGCATGCACCTCTGGATCTCTGGATCCCAGCCACGTGCTGCTGGCAATCGGACTGCCCCATGAAATCGCTCACGGTTCCCTGCGGATCACCCTGTCCGAATATACAACGGAAGAAGAAGCAGACTATATCATCGAAAAGGTCCCCGGCGTAGTAGAACGGCTGCGGGAAATGTCTCCAGTTTGGGAACGGATGATGCAAAATCAGTAAAATCAAGTTAGAAAAGAGGAATATATAATATGGCAATGGGATACAGCGAAAAGGTCATGGATCATT
>BLMO01000174.1 GCA_011957885.1 Clostridiales bacterium | reverse complement strand
CCCTTGTGCAAAGGGAGGTGGGTTTTGCGCAGCAAAACTCGGAGGGATTGTTTATACGGACTGCCGATTTATAGATTATTTAAAACGATAGCAAGGACAATCCCTCACCCGCTTCGCGGGAGCACCCTAGGATCCGCTACGCGGCTCCAGCACAAGGGAGCCTAATAAAGTTTGAACTTTGCAACATCTCCCTTTCCGGGGGAGCTTGTAAAGTTTGAGCTTTGCAATGGTGCGCCATCCCCTTTTACACAGGGGAGGCTTTTTTGTTTAACGCTCCGCACATGAGAGCCTCTCAATTGAAAATTATAATAAAACTCCACCATTAGGAATCCTAATGGTGGAAAAATTTATTTTGCAGATATTGCATAGGCGTATACAACAAAGCTGTCAACGGTATCTTTTGTTATATCATCCGGGAGCGCAAAAGCAGAATCCTGCAGCTTTGCAGTTGCTCCCGCCGTAAGCGAGTAGGGTGCGCTGGAAGAAATCACGCCGATGGGAGCGTTTTGATCATCCAATAAAACAGTTACCGTATATACGGAATCAAAACTTTTTTCTGTTTTATTTTCCATTGTACCCGTAACAGTAAGATCGCCTAAATTGTTGGTGGAAATTTTTGTATCGGTAACGGTAAAGTTTTGCTTAACAGCACCGGTTTTAGAAATTTCCACCTGCGGATCCAGCGTCAGAGTGGCATCTGCGGCAACATCGGGAAGGGAAGTTTCTACGTAAAAATAACCTTTTTCACCGGGAGCAATCATCCGGGGGTATGCCAGAATATTGGACTTGGATGCAACTGTTTCACCAGCGGCGTTCTGCAGATTAAAAGCGGCATTATCCAAGCTGAGGGTGGATTCTCCCGTATTTGAAATTTCGGCAATTGCCTGTATCCAAACGGAATCGCTGCCCATTTCATACAGCCGTACATTGGTGTAGCTGATTTCATATAGAGGAGATGCGGTCGGATCATTTACCGGACGGGTTTGGATCGCACCGGGTTCCTTGGACTGGGCTTCTGTTGTGATGTCTGCTTCGGTCGTTGTAATTTGCTGTGTATCGCTGGTATCGTTTGCGGTGGAATCGGCAGCGGGATCCTTTTCTTTTGAACAGCCGCTGAACATTCCCACAACCAGGGCAGCAAGCGCGAGCCATGCAGCGGCTTTCCGAATGCTTTTCATAACTGGTCTCCTTTTAATATTGAACTGTTAACAAAATGGTAGCATATTTATAGATTTTTGTCAAGAAAAGCATACTGTAAAAAGGATTTATCCGATCAAATCAGATTTTAGCTTTAATCGGATGCCGTATCACCGTTTTCAGATTCTCAGGTTTGCATTTCCGTACATCGCTCAAATATATTTCATGGTGGTAACGGGTACCATCCATATCCGACAAATATCCCAGCGAGCGGGTGAACGCGTCCATGATTGCTATAGTTGCCGGTTCCCTGTCGTAGGGACCGATGTGCATGCACTGCACACAGAATCCCTCATCATAAGTCAGAAATTCCACTGGGGAGAAATCCGTTTTCTTTTTTGCTTCCGCTTGCGCTTTTGCCCAGTTTAAGGTATCTTGTGTTACAAATTCCGGCAGACGGATCATGGAAATCCATTGGAAATCATCCTTGCGGGAATAATCAACGCCTTGGATTTCCTCCTGCCACCAAAGTCCTTCTAAAGGCGGCACAACATAATCAAAATATCCCTCAATCCGGTGATTGTTCCGTTTGCTCATTTTAATGGTGAAGGCAATCCCATAAAGTAAGCCGATGGCCTGCTTATATGGTCCGCCTTCTTCATTTGGATTTCCGCTCCCGCGAACTGCCGCAAAGCGCATAGGTGGAACGGTTACCAGCTCCGGTTTATTTTTCGGCAGATAAAATTCCTTATATTCCTTTTTGTAATCGAACGCCATGCTTTAATCCTTCCTGCGCTTTTTCGGCTTCGGATCCGGAAGTTCTGCGCAGGTTACGGTTACCAGCTTTGTCAGAAGCTCCTGATTTTCTATATCCTCTATGAGAAAACAATTTTTTGCATTCTGATAGGGTGGCGCTTCCTGCAAATCGGGACAAAGCTCCCGGCCGGCGCCGGTTATTTTAATAAATAGCTGATTATTGCAGATAAGGGCAAAATTTTTTCCATTGCAGTAGAGCCCGTATTCGCCAAACATTTTCCTGTAGGTGATCACACCTGCGTCCTGCAGCTGATCTGCAACAAATTCTACAAATTCCGGTTTTGACGCCATAATTCGTCTCCTTCCTTTTACAGTCCCTTGCTTATAAGGATTTTTTCAAATTTCTTTTCCGATAGTATTTCATGTGTTATAAATTCTCCGTTGTAAAAAAGGGAGTAGGTTGTAAACGGAGAAGGTGCGTTTTGCGCTTCCTCTCTGCGCTGAATATGCACAGTCTGAAAATCAATTTCCCGTGCCCGTGCCATATCTTCAATCAGCGGTACATACTTTGCAGTAAACGGGCATTGATTTGTATAATACAGCACAAATCCTTTCGGCAGGTTTTCGTTGCTATGTACCGTGTTTTTAAAGCGGGGTTTGTCTGCATCTGCATCAAAAGGAAAATACATTAGCTCAAAACAAGGATCTGCTGTGTCCACCGTTTTGAATCCTTTGTATTTCATATAGTCAGGATCGGAAAGAAACCCCATTTTCTTTTTTGAAGATAGAATGACAAGTCCCTTTTTCCCTTTCGCTTTGCTGTCTTTGATACACTGATCCAGCAACAGGTTAGAATACCCATGCCCTTTAAACTGCCCGGATACCCACAGGCAATCAATATACGTATAACCGTCCGCTTCAATTGGCGCCCACGCATGTTCGGCGGGAATATATTCGATAAAGCACTTTCCTCGAACATCCCCTTTTAAAAATACAAGCCCTTCGTCTAACCGGTCCCGCAGCCAATTCTTCTTTGACATGACCTGGATATCTTTATTGTTGGATATTGCGCAGCAGATATGCTCCGATGCAAGATTATTATGCGTCAGTTTTACAAGTTCCACGATTGATTTCCTCCCTTATTTCATCATGATGTTTTATAAGATGCAAGAGAAATGTTTCGATCAATTATTTTTTCAGCATTTGCATCTGGATTCGACCGGATCTTTAATTTCATCCTTCAATCCCACATATATGTGGATTTCTGCATTTTCCATGCTGTCATTCTGATATTCCTCAAAGTCACATTGGAAGGCTCTGGGAAGATCCATCTGCCAGATTTCCTGCCACGCAGCGGCAACCGCCTGCACCATGTCTCCATGAACAACAAATTTCGCATATCGCCCGGCGGGGATCCGACGGATGGTGTAATTGTTTTCCTGAGGCTCCGTAGTTGTTTCGCACGCGACTACCACGGTGTATTCCGCCTTCTCGTCTGCGGTGTAATCGGTATAAATTCCAAGCGCTTTGCCGTCTGTTTTGCAGGGAATAGAAGCATAAATCCCTTCGTTGTAGAACTGGTTCCACAGCCCGCCAATGACAGCGTTCATGTTCGGTGACAGATTGTTTGTCCGTGCCGATACGCCAACAGTAATTTTTTCTTCCAGTGTTACAATTTCGTATTTCATAGAATAATAGATCCTTTCATTTGATGCTATTATTCTACAAAATCAATCATGACAGCAGTGTGTCATGATTCAGATAGTTTTTCCGAATTCCTTCTGCAAATGCCAAAACGTCCTTCCGCAGTTCTGCCGGCTCCAGAAGTTCTGCGCTGGCTCCAAAGGATGCAATCCAACCTACAACGCTGGTTTTATCAGCAAATCCGAAAGAAAACAGCAGTGTTCCGTCCGGCTGTATTGTAAAGCTATCCGGTCCGTATTCTTCAATAAGCCGCCATTTGTATTCTGGTTGTATGACCGCCTTTACCTGATACATGTCGGGAAATACCCGCTCTGGCGAGAGATCCGGAAGAGGAGCAGTCCGCTTTTCAAAAGCTTCGCCTGTTTGCAGATCTGTCATTCGTCCCAGCTTAAACAGGCGAAAATCCTTTCTTTTTTCACACCAGCCCCACAGATACCAGCTTGTCCACTGGAAAATCAGATCATATGGTTCCACAGTACGCTGTGTCTCTCCTTTTGGCGCGTAATAGGAAAAGGAAACCTTGTGCGCCGTAAGGATTGCATCGTGTAAAAGTTCAATTTTGGGCGACAGGGAGGTTTTATACCAGGAAGACAGGTCAATTAAAATATGCGTATCTCCTGCAAGGAGAGTGGACGATCCAGCCGACAGCTTCTCCATTAGTTGTGCGTAACGGTTTGTACCGCTTACGCTGTCCAGACTCCGGAGTCCTGCTAAAATTGCCTGCATGTCTGCCGCACTCAGCAGGGTGCGGTCGATTTTGT
>BLMO01000173.1 GCA_011957885.1 Clostridiales bacterium | reverse complement strand
GCGCGCTGATCACACCGAAAACAAGCCCCAGTGTTTTATCCACACCGCGCAGTACTGGAAGCGTAAACACAATCCCGATTGCCCACGTAATCAGTCGCAGCACCAAAATTGCCGCCAGAAACAAACCGATAAATGAAGCAATATTGGCAATGGTTCCGGCGATGGGATCCGCCACTGCGTAAGACACCTGCTCCACTGCGGCATGACTGCCATCGTTGGCACTGTTGATCAGTTCGGTTATATGCTGAGAATCTGCACCGTATTGGTCCAGAATTTTCAAAAACTGTGAATTTTCCAAAAGTTTGGACAAATCATACACCATGTTCTGTGCGCCGTCTGCGCCCGCCTTTGCCATAGAAGCGAGAGTATCTACCACACCGCCGGCAATTTTATCCAGCAAAAATTTTTCCTTAACAAACAGGGCAAGCTTGGGTGTAAACGTATACGCTACAAGCAGTGCACCGATACCGGAGCACAGACTCATGACGGATTTAAAAAATCCCCGTTTGTAGCTTATTAATATCGTCAGCGCACACAGCGCGACAATGATAATATCCAATATAAAATGCATATTAAACCTTGCCTTTCTTTGGAGCAAGCATGTTTCTATATATTGTATTGCAGAACTTCCCGGCTCATTCACCGAAAAAGAGAGAATATGTTCCGCCGGTCTCACAAATGACTGCGCCGCCGGACGCCGGCAAAATGTCCAGCGCCTCACCCCGAAGGGTTTCCGTGACTGGCTCTCCGCCGGATACAGCATACTGCTGCACCTTGTCCTCATAAAGAACATAAACGGATCGATTCCCATCCGCCGCAATCATCCAAACTTTTTCATTGATTGTATTATTATATATGATATTGCCGTCGGTGTCAAATAGAATTATATCATTTTCCGAACCAACCGCATTTTTTGACACTGCCAACGCAAGATAATCTCCGCTCAAATCAAACCCGACCGGAACGGCACCTGCAAATATCTCATCACTGTTTACAGTCCGGACTTCAAGC
>BLMO01000172.1 GCA_011957885.1 Clostridiales bacterium | reverse complement strand
CCCAGATTACATGTCTGAAATCACAACATTGGTACAAACCCCGGACAGTCCAATGTCCAGCATTTGGGCAGCCGGCGGCAAAATGCTGCGTCATATTCCCAGAGATACTGATCCAGTCTGCTGCTTTTTAAAAGGGATAACATAAGGAAGGGAATGTCTTTCATGTGAAAAACAGGACTTTTCAAAACATCTTTTATTCCGGCAAAAAGATCCGGATAGAATCCGTAGCGCAGGTGCAGCATGCCAAGTCCCCGGCGGCTTTTTCGAAAGGCTTCGCGGCTTTCAAAGGAAAGCCGCTGTTCCAGTTTTTCGCATTTGCGGATATCCCTTTTTCGACCTTTGGTCCGGATGCGCCGCTCAAGTTCTGCAAAAGCGGCAGCCTCACCCCGAAGCATGTTGACGACCTGTCCCATCCCGATATAGGCGGAAACTGTATTGCTGTGGTGCAGTACATATTCAGAACCCAGTACGCTTCCCCAGGAATGTCCCAACAGCAGGAGCTTATCGGTTTTATATTTTTTCTTTAGGTAAGCAACGGTTGCATGCAGATCTTCCAGAAGTTCAGAAAAGGCAGGCTTATCCGTTTTATTTCGCATGAGAGTTTTTCCGGTTCCCCGCTGGTCATAAAATACGAGAGAGCAGGGAAGCTCTTCGGCAGTGAGAAGATAAGCGCGATATGCAGCAGTAAAACCGGGACCTCCATGGAGAAACAGCAGCACGGTGTCTGAAGAGGGGGCAGGATAGTGGAGAAAATATTGCTTTATTCCGTTGATTTGAACATATTCTTCATAAAAATTCATGGCTGCTTCCTGCCTTATATAGAATAAAACTATTTTATCACAGATGAGCAGGTGGGTCAATCGAGAGGTCAAAAATATTCAGTCGGCTACTTGACAAAAGGGATATACTGTGTTATAATCCCATAGTATTCAAAATAATTGCGCTGTTCTCACATGTATGTTCGGTCAAGCTTGTTTTGATTAGCATATGTGTGAGCTTTTGTTTTTATGTGGGTACAATTTATATTTTTTGGAGGTACCCTATGAATAAAGGTACAGTAAAATGGTTCCATGCAGATAAAGGATATGGATTTATTTCCAACGATGAGGGCGGCGAGGATGTATTCGTACATTTTTCCGCAATCATGACTGATGGATTCAGAACATTGACAGAGGGTCAGAAGGTTACTTTTGACACTGAACCCGATCCGAAAAACAGCGAAAAGCTTCGCGCTGTAAATGTTTGTCCCCAGTAATTGAATTGATGATAAAAGTCTCCGGCTATGCCGGAGACTTTTTGATTTGTATGGCATCTTCCAACATAGAGAGATGCCATACAAATCAAAGGAAGAAAAGCCCCCCTTGTGTAAAGGGGGGCTTTTCTTCCTTTGGTATGACTGAGGGATTGTATTACTATCATTTTGGATAATGTGCAAATCGAAGGGAAGACCAGACAACCCCTCCGACACAATCGCTACGCTTGGCTGAGCCGCCTCCTTTTACATAAAGGAGGCTTAACTTTAGGGCGAGGTCCCCTTGTGCAAAGGGGGCTGTCATGCTTTTAGCATGACTGGGGGATTGGAAAGTTTATATAGATAAAAGTTCCAGAAAGACTGAGACTATTTTTATTTCAAATAAAAATGCCAGTAAATCCGCATGGTTTTTTACTCTTTATAATAAATCAAATTTTTATGAGCGATTGTGCTGTTAAAAGCCAACTAATGGCTATTTAAAGAATAATTTTTTATTGTATACTTATATTAAGGATTATAACACCAGAGAAAAGGATAATAAGACAATAACAGATTTACCAAATTATTATATCTGTGTGTGACCTGTTTTACAAAGATTTAAGTAAATATAAATTAAATAATGGCTTATTAGAATTTACTTGAATAAGTATAATAGTAAAATTTATTTGGAGTGCGAATGGAAATACTTGAAATTGTACCATTGCTTCCTTTGCAAAAAACAATGTTATATAAAATATTGTCTAATCCAAGTATTCCTGTATTTGGTGAGCAGTGGAGATATAAAGTAACCGGAAGGATAGATGTTTCCTTGATAGAAAAAGCATGGCAGAAAACAATAAATAGTTATGATATTCTGCATGGCGTTTTTCAATGGGAACATAGAAAATCCCCTGTTTTTCTGATCCTGAAAAGCGCCGTAAACAGATGTCAGATATATCATCTGGAGAATTTCAAAGAAGCTGATAAGACAAAGCAAGCCGATAGGATCGCATGGAAGGAATACCACAATCCGGTCAATCTAAATGAATTACCTATAAGAATGACCATTACACTATTATCTGAAAATTGTTGTGAATGGATAATTACTTCTAACCATATTTTATTTGATGGTTGGAGTAATTCAATAATTATGAATAATTTCATTCATAATTATTTCACCCTATGCGATAATCGAAAAATACAGACACAAAGTAAAGGGCAGGCGTATTCTGATTATGTTCGTTATGTCTATCAGGAACAGAATAATTCGCAGCATATAAATTATTGGAAAAATTATATAAACGGGTATATTTTCTCACAACCATATACTCGAAAACGAAAAAACGGGAATCGCATAGAGCAATTTCCATTAACGGAAAGTCAAATCCAAATGATTCAAAGATTTTGCCGGTTAAATGGTTTTACATTATCTGTTGTCCTTTATACCATATGGGCATCCCTTCTATACATAGAAAATCCCCGAAAAACGATCATTATCGGCGCAACTGTATCCGGTCGCAACTTATTGCCATGTTCATATGACGATGTAGTGGGGTTGTTGGCAAAAACATTGCCTATGCAAATTAGTTTTGATAATAACTCAAGTATTGTAGATATTATGACTGGAATTCGAACAGATTTAATAGATATAGAAGAACATATGCACGTAACCCCTGAAATTTGGCTTGATATACTTCCCAATATCCAAGAATGTTTTTCTGAAGGCTTAACGATCCAGAACTATCCGGTACAGGCATATAACAATAAAGGCGAAATTGATTTTCAGATAGAGTTTTACCAATCTAACTATTATACAGATATGGATTTTTCAATTTCAATAAAAACATTTATACAGCCCAATTCACTGGAGATTAACTACTCCGCCGACCGTTATTCATCAAAAATGGTACATCACCGGATAAATCTATATTTACATATTCTTCAAAGTCTTATACAACTTACACAATCGGAAATTAAAAATACGTGTATTATAAGCTGGCTAAAAAATTTATAATGAAAAGTGGTAATAATTATTATTAAGTTTAGTGTTCCTGCGGATTTTAAAGAGAATACCCTGAAAAAGCTGAAATATATAAACAGCTTATCTGAAAACAAAAAAATTGTAGAAGTGTATGGTCAAATAACGACAGGTAACATACTGGCATCAGGAAGAAATCCTCAGGTTTTGCCGCAAGTTGATTTGAATGAATTAAAAGCATACATAAAACAATGTGATAAATACGGTTTTGAATTTAACTATACATTGAATGCATCCTGTATGGGGAATAAAGAATTTTCAGCAGATATGCGCCAATTTATCCTCACGCTGGATAGGATAGGGGTTTCATCTTATACGCTCTCTATACCATATTTATTTGATTTAGTAGCTGAAGTCTTGTCAGAAAATAAAATAAAAGCTTCTGCAATCTGTGAAATCAACAGTGTGATGAAAGCGAAGCATTACAAAGAATTGCCGATAACCCGTATTGTAGTCGATCCCGATATTACCAGACGTTTTGATATTTTACGGGGAATCTGTAATGAATTTGGAGAAAATGTTGAAATTATAGTCAACAATGCCTGTATACAAAATTGCCCATATAAGATGTTTCATTACAACCATGAGGCTCATGGGGGATTAGAGCATTCAAATGAAATAAATAACCAGTATTATTATCATAAATGTTCGTTACAGAAAGCACAAACAGATTATAATTTTATAAAAATAAACTGGATACGACCAGAAGATTTACATTACTATGTTGAAACCGGCATAACACGTTTCAAAATCCATGGAAGAAACTATATAAATTCCGACAATCTTTTGAAGGTAACCGAAGCTTATTTTTCTGAAAAATTTGATGGAAATCTTATGGACTTGCTAACGCTCTTTCAGCCATATAATGCTTTTCAGCCATATATTGACAATAAAAAGCTGGATGGATTTATTAAACGATTTTATGACTACCCACATGCTTGTAATGAAATATGCGAGGCTTGCGGACATTGTTTATCTTACGCAAAAAAAAGTATGGACATGGAAGCCGTACATACTGTTAATGATTATGCAAAACAGTTATATAAAAAAATTTAGCCTGTTGGCTTTATAAATATAAGGAAAAGCATTATGAATTATTATAGTATTCCTTCGGATTTTAAAGTTGAAAGTGTAGAACGATATATTAAATTAAATCAACGCTGTGAGGATAAAATTACAGAAGTATACGGTCAGCTTAACAGTACGGAAAATATATTTGGTTCTGGTAGAACGTCAAATCAATTGCCTGAAGTTACATATAATGAGCTTAAGAATTATATTTCTTTGTTATCGCGCAATGGCTTCAGCTTTAATTATACTTTCAATGCATCATGTTTATCAAATATGGAATTTACAAAAGATGGACAACAGAAAATTATTACATTTCTCAATAGATTGATAGATGCAGGAGTGAATTCTGTAACAGTATGTATGCCGTCTCTTATAGAACTGATTCATGAATTGAATTTACCGATACGGATAAAAAGTTCTACAGTATGCGGTGTTACCAATGGTGAAAAAGCCCGGGCATATCGTTCTTTAGGCGTTAGTCGCTTAGTAGCGGATGAAAGTATCAACCGGGATTTTACCGCTTTACGACAAATGGTACAGGTTTTTCCCGATGATCTTGAATTAATCGTTAATGTAATATGCGATAAAAACTGTATTTATCGACCCTTCCACCATAATCAGATGTCTCATGATTGTAAATATCTCGAAAAATCTACAAGCTATTATTCACATAGATGCAGTATGCACAGAGCGCAAACGCCAGAAAATATACTTAAAATGAATTTTATTAGACCAGAAGATATTATACATTATGAAAATATTGGCATTCATCATTATAAAGTTCAGGGAAGACAAGCAGCAGAAAATGGAGATATTTTAAGAACCGTTGAGGCATATATGATGAAAAGCTATGAGGGAGATCTCCTTGAACTGTTGGACTGCTTTTTGCCAACCAATTCATTTCGTGTGGAAATAGACAACAAAAGGTTGGATGGATTTCTATTACCTTTTTTACAGGATAATTTTTGTCAAAGAGATTGTAAGAATTGCAATTATTGTCTTTCGTTTTTTAAAAAATTTTTGCCTTATGATGAAATAGATCATATCAATCAGATTGCAAATGAATTTTATAAAGGTACTGATGAATTTAGCAGAGATATCATGGAATGGAGTAATAAAATAAATGGAAAATGATAGAGTACATACAGTGGGGGATATTATAGATACAAAATTACCAAAATGGACGATACAAGAACGAATGAAAGAAATGGCAAAAATTCAAAAGGATAAACCAGCCATTATAACTTTTCTCAATCAAGAAACAGATACACAGATTAATCAACCGGCCGATTCAGATATTCAATGGATTTGCTTTGTGGCGGATAGGTTTACTGTTGTACGCCGTTTAGAGCGTCAGTTTATGCTCTTATCACGAGAAAATGTTCGGGTTATCTTGGATCAGACAGCATATGAGATTTATTCGCTTTTTAATGGGAACTTATCTGTATCGGAAATATATAGGCAATACGTTATTGGCGGGAAAGGCACATGGTCGTGTGAAACAGTCGATGTAGAATCGTCTGTATCAATAGAAAAGAATATAAATTGTCATATGGAATTTTCTGGTCTGAATGGTCTCGTAAACTTCGCGCTGTTTCTGCGGCAACATGGTTTCTTAGTTGTTCATAAAGTAAAAGTTACTGCAGACTACCCAAAATACGAATTTTCTGAATACGACATTACAGAATCGAAAGTCGAAACGGATCTGAGCCAAATCGAACCTTGTAAAGTTTTGTTATTAGGGGATAAGCCCGGAATGGCCACTGTGGGCATTTTATATTTAGCTTCATATCTGGTTCAAAATGGAATTTCGGCCAAATGCCTGCTTATTAACAAAGAATATAGTTTTCAAAAGTTTCTGGACAACCTATTATTGATACTGAATAATATGCGACCATCATATGTAGCTATTAGCATGAAATGGTTTCCTCATATTGAGCGGGTGTATGAAATTTCAAGATTCGTAAAACAGTATCAAAAAGATATTCATATCATAGTGGGCGGGGACACAGCATCTCATTATGCAAGGGAAGTAATTCAGGAACCGACAATAGATTACGTGATATGTGGTGATGGGGAAGACGCTTTGCTGCAAATATGTAAAGGGATTGTGCCTGCACCAAATACTTACTATAAGAAAAATGGCGATGTACATACGCCTGATTCATACATTACAAACAGTGAAAAAAATGTATACTCTCTTTTACCACCTGAAAAAATCATGATAGATCCCAAAATGCTTATGTATATTACGTTATATTTACCAACGTCTAAAGGGTGCATGCATGATTGTCTTCAATGTGGAGGAACTATGCATATTCAAAGGAAAAGTATGCACAGAAATCCTGGCTTATTTACACGACCAGCTCATATTGTAAGGCAGGATATTATTCAAACACAAAATCATGTTGCATCTTATATGTTCAGCATTTGTGATACGGTTAGAGAGGATTTTTCTTACTTCGCGCTTATGTGGAAAGATTTAAATCTTTCAAATCATGTTTGCGCTCTGTTTAGTACATCAATAATCGATGAAAAAATTATTGATCTTGCCGCAAAGACTTTTTGTTATGTGCGTCTGGGTATCGACATGTGCAGTTTATCGGAGCGGCATAGAGAAAAAATTAACAATCATACAAACGGAAAAGAACAAATTAGCGATACAATGCTCTACAGTTTTTTAGATATATGTGAGCGGTATGATAATTGTGAAGTTGATATTTATACGATAGCCGGTATGCCATTTTTTGAGGAGAGTGATATACAAGCTGAGAATGAGACAATAGATAAGCTGTTAAAGTACAGGTGTTTTAGAGGGATAGAGTGGGGACGTCTCCACGCTCAGCCAGGAGCCAAGTTGCTTGCAGGCGCTGAGCAGTATGGATTGAAGGCCGATGCTTGTGATTATACGTCATTTCACCAATACAGCAGACTGAATCAGGCAAACAGTGACATCTATCCTGCAATGCCGTATTATCATTATCCCTATATTTCCTATGTAGATAGCGAGAAAAGCCGGCATGTTTATGGTCATTATTTTGAAATGAGTGAGAAATGTCGAAAGAACGCCCGAACTGTAAATCAAACAATCACAAAAGAAATCAGTTATTATGATTTATATGCCCTTTCTTGTCAGATGGCAAAGGCACTGTTACACGCAGGGTTACAGTCACAGCAAAATGTAATTTTATATTTTAACGACCGTTTATATTTATCAGTTGCTATATTATCTGTTATTCTGGCAGGAGGGTGCTATATCCCATTGGATCCAATGTTTCATGAAAATCTAATTGAGCATTTAGCTTCTGAAGATACTGTTTTTAAATTATTTACCGATGCTTCCATCTCATGCAATAAGCGGTTGGATTTTTGTGATTTGTTGCACAATAGCCATTCTGAAATGGTGTTGCCTGAAGGAAATGCCAGATTATTGCTCTATCGTATCTATTCCTCCGGTTCGACGGATACCCCAAAATGCATTGCAATACGGCAGGAGAGTGTTACGAATTATACCAACTGGAGAATAGTTAATTATAATATTAGTGACCATGATGTGGTGCTGCAAATGCTGTCTGAAGCATTTGACGGCTTCGGATCTAATTTTTATACGACTTTGATGGCAGGCGGTTGCCTGGTTATGCCGACACCCAAGCAAAATCGAGATATCTCATTTATTAAGACGATTTGTAAGAAATATCAAATAACACATACCAGTTTGCTCCCATTTCAACTGGAAATGATAGTTCAGAATGATGTTGACGTCCTGAAGTCTTTTAAATCGGTAGTTGTGGCGGGAGAGACCTGTCACGGAGATCTGCTTAAAAACATAAATCATTTTTATCCTGCATTAATTGTGATCAACGAATATGGTCCGACGGAATGTAGCATTGCAGTTACCGCGAATATCGGCTTGAATGAAGATTCCATATATAATATTGGTCGTCCGATTTCAAATGTAGAGGTGTCGCTTGTAAATGCGCAGGGACTTCCGGCATCAAATGGAGAAGCTGGTGAAATATGGATTACTGGATGCTGCTTGTTATCTGGCTATGGCTTTTCGGACAATACGGACTCTTCAGATATACCCAAGGTTTTCAAAACGAATGACACAGCTCGCTATGACATCATTACAAAAGAACATATTATGTGCATATATTTGTTGAAAACACTTAGCTATCAAGCGTATTAGAACTAAAAGAATTTTTATTGTTCTAACTTATATTCATTTTTCAACAGATCTATATATAATGGAATATCATCAATTTTCGGATTTTCAAAATGGAAGCAATAGAAAGAGCAACTTCTGTATTTTTCTCCATTGTGTGACCAGATTACTGTATGAGGGCATTGACCAGTTTGTTTTTTATATCTGTCAAAGACATCACAATCTTGACATTTCTTATTTTTCATATATTCAATAATTTGCGGTGGGAACTTATCAAATCTATCTTCACGCCCTTTAATTTTCAGAAAAAGGTTTAATACTAAGTAAGTTTTCATATCCTTCAGAATAATATTTCTATATTCAGGAACTGTATAATAACTGAGTTCTTCTTTCCATAAGTCATCTTCATATCGTATTTCTGCAAGTGCCTTTTTTTCTAAATAATAATTACCTTTACGCTCACCTTTATATTCAACATTCGGAAATTTTTGCATATATTCATAAAAAGCTAAATAAAATTTTTTTGCTTCTTTATCCCAAGTATAAATTTTATCGTTGACCCATACTATTTCCGGAAGTTGTGAAAGATCAACTAAATATTTATAATCCAGTGTATAGAAATTAAGCTTGAATTGATCTATATTTTTAATAAATTTTTGCTGGTCCTCATTGATTTCCTTACAGCTGCAATATGTTTTCAGTGTGTTTATTAGTTTAGGATTTGATGGGAAAGAAACCTCTAATAGACTCTCTTTTATTTTATTGTTATTATAGCCACTTATGGTAAAGCCAAACTCTATAAGTTTGTTGATTATCAAATAATAACGGGTTATTGCTTGTTTTTTGATCTGAGCGATGAACGACTGCCCGTCCGATATTAATGTATTGTTTTGTACTTTGCCTGAATCAAAAAGTGCATACAGAACGTCCAACAATCTATGTAGAGAGTTTCTCGATTCTCTGAGAGGCCCCCTCACGCATAAATGTATTGCATGGTTGTTTTGCTCATGAACATCTATCAATAGCAGCCCATAGTCTTCCGGATGTTCAGCCATATCGCAGTATATTTTTTTTATTAATTCGATTAAATCTCTAAAATCGTCAATAAAACTTTTGTCAAGACCTTTTTTTAGAGGCAATTCGTCAGGTAAAGGAAGAATTGAATTTACATATTCCAGCGCTTGATATTGTACATGATACTTGTACATTTCTGTACTCCTTTCAATATTTTAGTTTACCATTATTATAACAAGTTATTGTGCAAAATGCAATATAAATTTTAAAATACACAAAAAATAATGTACAACTTGCCGGCTATAATTCATATGAAATATTATGAACGGTAATTGCTTATCAATCCCCAAAATTATATGATTAGATATGACATAGATAGCAAACTTTTTTAATGACCGTATTATTGAAAAGCTTACTTAATCAGGAGATTAAATTATGGATAGAGATATAGCGATTATTGGTATATCGATATTGTTTCCCAAAGCAGAAACATTGGATACTTTATGGAGCGGATTTTATTCAAGAAATTCCACAAAGCCGAAAATATTATACGGAAAAATATTGGCACTATGCTTTTCCGAATCGACCATATAATATACCACAGGTTGCATATATTGATGAAATAGATCAATTTGATTATTCATATTTTAGATTATCAAAGCATGACGCTGATTATACGGATCCAGCTCATCGTCTGTTTTTACAAACTGCGGTCCGCTGTCTGGAAGATGCCGGATATTTTAGCGAAAATATCAAAGGATCTGATACCGGAGTGTTTGTAGGGTACGGGGGAGATTTTGATTACACCCAGATGGTAGCCATGAAAGATTGTGCTAATATGAAAACGCATTCCGTTGGATTGCTAGCATCCTTTATTACTTCTCGATTATCTTATTTGTATGATTTAAAGGGCCCTGCGATGGTAGTTGACACATCGTGTTCATCTTCTTTGGTCGCGTTACATTCTGCGTGTAACAGCATAAGAGCGGGAGAATGTACTATGGCTATAGTTGGTGGAGCACACCTGTATACGGTACCAGTGTTAAGAGGTGGGCTTGGAGTACAATCTTCTGACTGCCGAACACGATCCTTTGATGATAGTGCAGATGGTACAGGTTCGGGAGAAGGCGTGTGTGCCATATTAATAAAAAAAGCAAGGGAAGCATATAAAGACGGGGATCATATTTACGCTGTTATCAAAGGGAGCGCTGTTGTTAGTGATGGAAATGCGGCCGGAATCGCCAGCCCAAACCTTATGGCGCAAAAGCTGACAATTCAAAAGGCTTGGGAAGATGCGAATATTGATCCTTGTACAATTTCGTATGTTGAGGCTCATGGCACGGGGACACGTATTGGCGACCCCATTGAGTTAAAAGCATTGTCTGAAGCCTTTTCAGATTACAGCAGTAATAGGGGCTTTTGTGCTGTTAGTTCAATAAAATCCAACATGGGTCACTTAGGATATTGTGCAGGCCTGGCAGGTTTAGTAAAAGCTGTTCTTCAATTAAAGCATCAGACTATTGTTTCTACTGCTCATTTTCATAAGTTGAACAAGAATATAACTTTGGATAAAAGTGCGATATATATCAGCAAGGAAAATAAACTCACAGACAAGTTTAATTCCCTCAAATTACGATATTATTTGTGCAAATTATGTTGCGGGAGAGAATTATGATTGGAAGAAATTATACCCTGATAAAGTTAATCGGGTTTCATTACCCGGGACAACACTACAAACGACAAAGTGCTGGTTATCATTCTCTGATCAATTAACCGAGACGAATGATACAACAGGAACTGATAACTGTCCTTTTCAATTTTTTCAATCGCTTGTACAAGACAAATGTCAAGATCCAATATTAATAGATCATTTAATTCTTTTGTGGATATTTAGAAATCAGATTGGTAATCAGGAGCTTCAGTCCGGTGATAATTTGTATGATATGGGTGCCGATTCTATCACGGCACTTCAAATACTGCGATATATTAACCAAATTTATAATTTTAACGCCGGATGAATTTTTGCTTTACCAATCAGTTGATGAAGTAGCGACTCTCATATATAAGTATAGAAAAGAAACGTTTGTGGAGAAATAGCGGCTATGAATGATATAATTCATTTAAATGATTTCTATTATATTCCTTCATTTAATGAATTAAGTTGTGAAGAAATTATAGAAACATGCTGTTGTGATAATGAACTTATTAATAGCAATGGGGAACATTATTTTAAGCCATACAGTAAAGATTATAAAATACTGTATTGTGTTTTTCCTTTCTATATTGAAGATACTTGTAGAAAATTTATCTCAATTCTTTCATTGCGGAGTAGAAGTTCAGGAGAGCTTATCTCATGCTGAAATTAAGAGATTATTGACTGATAAAATTCCTATATTATTCATTATGGATCCTCGTGTAGTGCCTTATAATACACGTAATTTGAATCCCACAGGTCAGCAGGAAATACACAGTGCGGTTCTTTATGGTTTTAACGATCTGACAGCCTGCTATATGGTTGCAGATTCTGCAATTGCAGATGATACGGGATTTATACACTGTGATAAAGTTACTATTGATCAGGCATTTTTACGTAACCATACAAAAGGTTTTCTTTATTGTATATAGACAGTGTGCCGATTCATCAACCCAACATGCGGCTTGTAGTTTATGAGACAATCTATGAATTTCTTCATCCACAAAAAAGTCCCGCTTTTTGTGAAGGGGTGGATGCCATTAACTATATGATTGCGTTACTTAAGGCAAATAAGTTCAATTTTGTGGAGCTACAGTTTTTGATCCAAGCGTATTTTATGCCATTTTTTCTATTACATAGATGAGTGTTTTAAGTTTTTTAAAAATGTGTCGGAAAATAGGTCCAAGATAAAACTGGAAAAAAACAAATGGGACATTTTTTACTATAAGCATCTACTTAGATATTCTCACAATAGCAATTACAAGATAATGGTCGAAAATTTTCAGAAGTTATTTATATTTTTTGTTACGATGCTTGATGAATTTCTTTATGATTGGAAACAACAAATTTCAAAGGAGAATAATTATGAATAATCTCGATATGCAAAGCCAACTTATTAATATATACAAAAAATTTAATAAAAGCGATAAGGTTACGGAATTAACGCTCTCTACCCAATTAAGTTATTTGGATATAAATTCAATTTGGTCTTGTAGACAAAATTACGTTTCTTGATCATGTGCCTCAAAAGGATCTTTTTCAGGTTTATGAAAAAGCAAAAGTTATGGCCTTTCCTTCAATAAGTCATGAAACGTTCGGCATGAGTGGTGCGGAAGCCGTAGCAGCAGGAATTCCTGTGGTAGCTTTTCAAATCGATGGAATAGGTGAATGGCTTCAGGATGGCATTAATGGTCGTATAGTTAAACAGGGTGATATCGGCGCCTATGCTGCTGCTTTGAATGAGATACTGACAGATGATAACATTTATAACTCTTATCATGAAAACGCAATGAAATGGCGTGCGGATCTGGATTATCCTGGGCAGGTATCCTCGCTATGCAATATGTATCTAACATTATAAAAGCTTTATGAAAAATAATTATTTTAATATGCAGCAGCCGAAGTATAAGATATCCATACCAGGTTCGAGGATCATGGTGATTGCTCCGCATCCTGATGATGAGGTTATTGGTTGCGGCGGGACTATTTTAAAGGGATTGAATCAACAGGTATTTGACATTGTTTATATTACAAATGGTGAAAAAGGCTTTGTTTCAGAACATGCTGGAACTGCAGAAATCAGAATACAAGAAGCTGTAAATAATTGGAATTCTTATAATAACATTCACTTGCATTTTATAGGTTTAAAAGATTCTGACATTATCTGTGATCTGGATTCTATTAGAAAAATAGGTGAAGTTATTCTGACAAATCAGCCGGATTGTATTTTGCTGCCAGATGTAACAGATCATAATATTGACCATCTTGCTTGTAATTTACTTATACACGAGGCATTGCTGCTCTTTTCATACACACATATATTAATTTGGGGATATGAAGTTTGGTCAGCAATTAATCCGGATATTGTAGTTAATATTACAGAGTATTACCAGGGAAAATGTCAAATGATTCATAATTATATATCACAGTTTCAACAGTTTGACTATGAAACCCTTTTTACACTCAATAATAAACGTACGGCTATTTATGGAGTTTTATTCGCAGATAATACACATAATGTGCATCGAGTCGAACAGAAACAACGCATGAAAAAGAATCTGCCCTTTACCAGAGAGTGGCTTTATGCAGAAGGGTTTCGCAGATATACATTTTCAGAGCATGCTAAAGAATTGTCCGATAAATTGAAATGATTATAGGGGAGGATTCAAATGCGACAGTATAGAGATATAACAATATTAGGGAGATGCAACCTATCTTGTCAATATTGTGATCATCCTGATTTCAGTGTGTGTGAAAATCAAGTGATCCAATCCTTGGACGTTATAATGAAACGTTTTGAACGAGACAAAATGTGTTTTCGTATTGAGTCTAGGGGGGAGATAACCTTATACCCTCATATCATTAATCATATTAAGAATTATGCTGATAAAGGATATCGACTGGAATTGCTTAGCAATGGTCTGCTGATTGACGATGTCCTGAATGATTATAAAAAAATAGGTTGTGTTATATCTTTGGATGGTCATACAACTAAGATGAATGAGATGCGGGGTTTGTCACAGTCTCAGGTGAATCGGATTTTAAATAACATTTTTAAATATGATGCAGATATTCAGATGGTTTATTTGAATCAAAGTGCAGAAGAAATTAATGCTTTTATCCGATTCCTTCAGGACAATCACTTTAAAGGACTGTTGCACATATTTCCGTGTTCATTAAAAAACAAAAATATGTCAAAGTGCTTGTCTTACGATGATTTAATCCACACTGAATTTATTCCGCCTAAAGAATATTTTGAACGCTGGAAATACATATACGAAAATAATTCACGAAATTTTATTTGTGATTTTTATAAAAATGGATATATATATTATATATTTAACCGTAATATAAAAATGGCAAAGTGTGATGGAAACGCATCGATTTGGAGAATATTGCACCCACTTGGTAATGAGCGGAATGTTTCCATTGACTGTCTGAATTGCATTAATAATAATGAATTTAATAATCAAAGAAAATTTGTTGCATTAAATTAATGGGTATATGAATTGCTGATTTTATTATATGATAAAGTTGAGGTGATGAATCCACTGAGCCGATTTATAAATGATTTGATGCAGGATATCTGGAAAAATGAATCCGTCAGGTTCAAAAAGTTATATGAATATTATATGAACATGCCTGAAAAACAAATAACTGCATTGTTAGAAAGTAATAAAGCGCTGGTATATGAAAACGATGGAAATAATATGACTAGCTTAATTACTTGTGGTTGTCAGCATTTTTATTCCAATTTTTCAATTGCCGGATGCAGCATGTGTAACTTACACCGTAAATCTGTTGAAACAGCTGCTGCTTTAACCGCGTTGCGTGATAGAAATCGCTGTAAATATTCAGAAATGGTTTGCAAAAGCTTTACAAATGCACGAGGAGTTGTTCAGTCACGAACTATACACGAATATTTATTTAGCTACGATTTTTTAAATCCAATGGAAATCCCTGATGAATGCTTGGAAATGCTGTTATCTGGAGAGGGGGGAGTTTTCAGCAGGAAGCCATGGATTTATGAGTTTGAGACAACGGCACGTAGCATTAGCAAGGTAAGGTTGAAATTACTCAAGCGTTATGTGGGAAATAGAGATATTATTATACGTATTGGAGTTGAATGTGCGGATGAATTTATTCGAAATGAATGGCTGAACAAAAATTTATTTAATCAGCAAATAATAGATGCAATTTCTTTATGTCATGAAGAAGGAATCAAGATAACAGGCAATATTTTACTGGGTATTCCAGGGTTTACAGAAGAACTCAGTATAAATCAGTTTATTGATACGGTTCATTGGCTTTTTAGCTGCAACATGGATTATATATCCTGTTCCTTACTTAGCCGGACAGAGAAGTCTTTCCAGGGATTTCTTCATAGTTCCCTAAAAAATAATGATGTATTGCAAAAATATGGTTTAGCTTATATGGAACATACCGGACTGCCATGGTTATTTTCCTTAGTTCGAGCTATCCACCAATTATATAATAGTGAACCGGAAACGCTAAAAAAAATATTTTTCGGGCAATTTATTGACAGCTATATTGAACAATCCCATAGCCCTGCTTTCAATCAAACGAGAGAATGTTCTTGCGTAAAAGAATTTAATCAAATTTTGACATTAGGTAAATTGCCAGACGATTGGAGAAACATACACTTTTTTGCTGATTATAAGGCAGATCCTTGTTATCCTTATTATATGAATTTGTGTGAGCGGCAAAATCAAATATCTAATGTTATGGATAATATGAGGATTTTATCAAAAGAAGTCATTGATAAAAAATGGGGTGAAGGAGACCGGCGATTATATGATTTTAATATGAATTTAAAGAATCATTATTTTGAATGAGGAATATAAAATGTGTTTTGACGATATTACCAATTTATTTAACGTAAAGAAATATACATATGAATTAACATTATCGGAAAATAATATACCCGAAGTATGCAGAAAACAACTCCTTATGCCTATGCATGATCTTAATGGAACGCAATATTAATTTTATATAAATTTGGAAAATCATTACGTTACGCTTTGGAGTGTTGATACTAAAAAGTTTGTTAATTTTTCATGTTCATACTTAAAGCAATATGAAATGAAGAAACAACTTATGTATGGTAGAATCAATATTCACAATCTGATAAAAAATAATAACAAGATATATGCTTTACCGGACTTTGCAAATTTTATTTGGTGTTTTGACTTATTTAATGATGGTTTCACAGTCGCTTGTGAAAGCTTCGATCATATCTATGGATTATCCAATACTATTTATAACGATGCTATTTACTATTCAGCATCTCGCCATAATGATCAAGTGATTAAAAATCCTAATAGAGAAATAATCAGGAACCAGATTGCCTGCTTACATTTTCTCTTTCAGGGGATGCATCCAAAATTGCAGTTTTTGTTCTTCGTCTTTTTGGGCATAGAAATCGCTTGTCTGAAAAATGGCGTGGTGAATGATTAATGCATTAAAAATCTAGTGGATTCCGGTTTGACAATGGCTTTTGTAATCCCGAATTGCAGAAAAAGGCACTTGCCGTATCCTTTTTGAAATCAGGAAAAACAATTTGATATTAGCAAACACGTTAGCAGGTCAGAAAAGTAAAAGGAAATGAGGTAAAAATAGGATGAAACAAAACAAGCCGAATCCACAGCATGGTAACGGCTTGTTTGCAAAAAAAATCACGCAGTTTTAAAAACTGCGTGATTTCAATGAATTTGGCGCGCCCTAGAGGATTTGAACCTCTGACCTACCGGTTCGTAGCCGGGCACTCTATCCGCTGAGCTAAGGGCGCATATTTTCGACCTCACCTGTTGACTAATATATGATAGCACATTTATATGCGGTTGTCAAGAATCTTTGCATGAAAAAATTTTTTTAGGAAATTTCACAAAAAAATCTGCTTGGGGGTGGAAAAAAGGCAGTCAATGTGATATAATCTTAAAATTAGAAGGATGTTCCAGTTGAATCACTGCGTTTGGAACACTCCCTTTGGTCATGTTACTTGACACAAAAAGAAAGGCGGACAAATAAATGGGCAAAGGAAAGCAAAGAGACGGATCCGGAGATATTTTGGCAACCGGTTCCCACACCGGCTACGGCAAAAAGAAAGAAGGAAAGGCAAAAAAGGTCATATCCATTATTGCCTTCGTTTTAGCAGCAGTCATTGTACTTGGCGTCGTTTCTGCATATGGCATCTACAGCAGCGGTATTATTCAGAGAAACACCCTTGCTGCTGAGAGTGAGCATTATCAGGTTACATCAGCAATGATGACCTATTTCTTCAATTCTACCTACCAAACTTATATAAACGGAGGGGCATCCTCTTATTTACAGTATATGGGGCTGGATACCTCCAAGCCGCTTAGTGAACAGAAGTATTCTGAAGATCAGACATGGTATGATCAGATCATGCTGGCAGCAAAACAGCAGCGGCAAAACCAGCACTGCTGTAAGGCAT
>BLMO01000171.1 GCA_011957885.1 Clostridiales bacterium | reverse complement strand
TTCTGTATTCACGGTGCCGCCAAGGGTTTCGAAGCCGATATTTTGCAGATGTGAGGTCCTATGATGAAAAATAAATTTAAAAAATATGTGCCCGCCGCTTCCATCGTTCTTTTTATCATTTTTGGTTTCTGTGTATTGCTTCAAATTGCTTTTCGCGCCTCTCCCGTCTTTGCCGATTTTTATAACCGGCATATAGGCGGCATTTTTCGCTTTCTCATGGCAAAAGCTACCGATTGGATTCCCTTTTCCCTGGCAGAAGGGCTTTTGTATCTGATGCCGGTAGCGGTAATTGTATTTTGTGTAAAACTGTTTCAAAATATCCGGGGAGAAACCCGCTATTTTGTCCGCTGTGTTTTTGGACTTTTATCTATCCTGACTGCCATAAATTCTATTTTTGCACTCAATTTTGCGGCAGGGTATCACGGCAGCCCCCTTGCGGACAAATTACAGTTAGAGGAACGGGCAGTCACAGCAAAGGAACTGTATGATACAATTTCCATTGTGATTGATGAAGTCAACGCAGCGGCGGCGCAGGTGGAGTTTCGTACCGACGGCAGCTCCTGCATGCCTTGGAACTACTTGGAACTGTCCGATGTACTTTGCGGTGCATATAAGCCATTATACGACAAATATGACTTTCTCACCCCGCTGGACAGCAATATTAAGCCGCTGATTATCAGCCCTCTTATGACATACACTCATATTTCCGGCGTATACACCTTTTTCACCGGAGAAGCCAATCTGAACACCAATTATCCCGACTATGTATGCGCCTATTCAGCCGCCCATGAGCTTGCGCATCAGCGGGGCATTGCAAGAGAGGATGAAGCCAACTTCATCGCCTTTCTTGTGTGCACCGGTGCGGAGGATCCCTATCTCCGCTACAGCGGATATCTTTCCATGTACAGTTATCTGGCATCTGCGCTTTACCGGGCAGATCCGGCTCTGCATGAACAGGCGGTTTCCGCACTGGATGATTCCGTGCGGGGAGAACTCACTGCTTACAGCGTCTTTTTCGATAAATATCGGGAAAATGTTGCCTCCAAAGTTTCCGACACGGTAAACAATACTTACTTGCAAAGTCAGGGAACCGCCGGTTCCGTAAGCTATGGCATGGTAGTAGATCTGGCTGTGGCTTATTATTTGGACAAATAGTTATTTCGATAAAAAATCCGTTTTTCTGACAGATCTCTCCGTCACATTTTGTAAAATCTACGACACATCCCCACGTCTTCCTGCATAAACTGTCTATTGAAAAGCGTTTGGCTGATTTGTTTTCTTTTTGTGTATTTTACATATTTTCGTCCTGGATTCAGATGTATATTTTATGCTCCGTGTACAACAATAGAATTAGAATGTAAATTATCCGGAAAAGCCCTTCCCTTTTGCGGGGTTTTCTGGTATAATCGGTAATAATTGAATTGAACAAATACACACATTTATTATATATTTTCTGCACCTGCAGCAAATGCGCTGTATACACAGGTTGGCCTGGCGCCAAAAAAGAGCCCCCGGGGCTTTTTATGAAAGGAATTCACCTTCAATGGATAAAATAATTATAAACGGAGGCGTGCCGCTGCGCGGAACGGTTGAAGTCAGCGGAATGAAAAACGCTGCGCTCCCTATTATTTATGCATGCGTTTTAATTGAAGATAAATGTACAATTGAAAATATACCCAATGTGCGCGACGTATCTC
>BLMO01000170.1 GCA_011957885.1 Clostridiales bacterium | reverse complement strand
ATGGAAAATGCACTGGAAACGGCAGACAGTATGAAAAGCCGGGGCTACGGCACCGCACGCCGGACGGCATATTCCATATACCGGTTCGAGGAGCGGGACAAAACAGCTTTGTGTTTTCTGATATTCTGTGGGTTGTTTCTCCTTTGCGGCGGCATTTCCGGAAATCTCTATTGGCGGTTCTTTCCAAGTATACGGGGAACGCTTACTCAGCCCATCACAATAATATTGGAATTTGTTTATCTGATCCTGTGCATCATGCCTGTTTATATTGACAGAAGGGAGGCGGCATTTTGGAAGAAATCCTTACAATCGAACAGTTAAGCTTTACGTACCCGGAACAAAAAAAAGCGGCCTTGCAGAATGTAAATCTGACGGTCCGCCGGGGAGAATTCTTTGTCCTTTGCGGATATTCCGGCAGTGGAAAATCTACACTGCTGCGGCACCTGAAGCCCGCGCTCACGCCCCATGGCACATGCAGCGGAACCGTTTATTATAATGGCGTCCCGCTGGAAGAACTAGACGCGCAGACTGCCGCATCCAAAATCGGCTTTGTCTTGCAATCGCCCGAGCATCAAATCGTCACAGACAAGGTGTGGCATGAGCTTGCTTTCGGGTTGGAAAGTCTTGGGCTGGATACACCCACCATCCGCAGAAGAACGGCGGAAATGGCGGCATTTTTCGGGATAGAAAACTGGTATTACAAAAATGTGTCCGACCTGTCAGGCGGACAAAAGCAGCTGCTTAGTCTTGCAAGCATCATGGCGATGCAGCCGGAGTTGCTCATTCTGGACGAGCCAACAGCCCAACTGGATCCCATTGCCGCATCGGAATTTTTAGCCACGCTTTATAAAATCAACCGGGAGCTTGGTACTACCGTCATCCTGTCCGAGCACCGCCTGGAGGAAGCCTTGGCATATGCTTCCCGGGCGGCAGTTATGGATCAGGGGCGTATTTGTACGACAGGTACGGTGGAAGAAGTCGGCAAATACCTGCGGCGGGAGAACAGCGCCATGTTTTCCGCCATGCCCGCTGCCATGCGGGTGTGGGGATCGGTAGACTGTGATCTCCCCTGCCCAGTCACGGTCAACGACGGCAGAACTTTCCTGCGGAGTTATGCACAGACACATCCGTCAAAGCCTTTGGAAAAGGAGACCGCCGACAGAGGGTTCGGTGAGGAACAGGTGCGCGTTCGGGAGGCTTGGTTCCGGTATGAAAAGGATTTACCCGATACGGTGAAGGGACTGGATTTGTCAGCCTGTGCCGGGGAACTGCTGTGTATTTTAGGAGGCAACGGCAGCGGAAAAACCACGACTCTGCGTTTGCTGAGCGGGATTCGCACGCCATATCGGGGCGAAATACAAATAAATGGCACAGTGGGATATCTTCCCCAGGATCCCCAGACGGTGTTTGTGAAAAAAACTGTTTATGAGGATCTGGCAGACGTGCCCAACCTGAAAAAAGCGGCGGCGGAGGAGCGGGACCGGCAGATTGCCGGTGCGGCTTCCCTATGCGAAATAGGGGAGCTATTGGACCGGCATCCATACGACCTTTCCGGCGGGGAACAGCAACGCGCCGCCCTTGCAAAAGTATTGCTGTCCGCTCCGGATATTCTTTTGTTGGACGAGCCAACAAAGGGACTGGATGTACCTTTCAAGGAAATTCTTGCAGGTATTTTGCAGCGCCTGAAAAACAGCGGGGTTTGTATTATCATGGTCAGCCATGATGTGGAATTCTGTGCACAGTATGGAGATACATGCGGGTTGTTTTTCGACGGACATATTGTAACCGCAGCGCCGCCGCGCGCGTTTTTTGCCGGCAACAGCTTTTATACTACGGCGGCAAACCGTATGGCAAGGGAAACGGAGCCTGCTGCTGTGACAGTGCAGGATGTGATATCCGTGATCGGCGGAACCATGCCTGCCTGTCCTGTTACAGAGGAATGTGCTCCGTCCTTTGCAGTTCTGCCAAAAGAAGAAAAAGCAGCAAAAAAGCTGCCCCTGTGGCGGAAAATTGGCGCGGCAGTCAGCGGCGCCCTCGCTTTTGGCGTGTTTTTGTATTCTGCTAAGGCGGAAAATCTTAGCAAGTTTATTGACAAAAACGGAATGACCGCCCTTGGAAAAAATCAGCTTCTCTGGTACGGCGCATTTATCCTGCTTCTTTCATTGGTTGCGGTGTTCCTTGGTCGCCGTGGAAAGCCTCCTGTGCAGGTACAGACGCCGGCGCAGAAGCGGAAGATATCCAAACGGACAACGGTAGCGGCTGTGCTGATATTGCTGTTGATTCCGCTGACGCTGTTTGCGGGGCTGATATATATAGAAAAAAAGCAGTATTACATTACTGCCTTGGCTGTATTGATCGAATGTATGGCGCCGTTCTTTCTGGTGTTTGAGGGAAGAAAGCCGAAAGCGCGGGAGCTTGTGTTGATCGCTACCCTATGTGCGCTTGCAGTTGCCGGGCGCGCGGCGTTTTTTGTCCTGCCTCAGTTTAAGCCGGTGATGGCGCTTACGATTATAGCCGGCGTGGCCCTTGGCGGAGAGACGGGATTTTTGGTAGGCGCGCTTACCATGTTGGTTTCCAACATTTTGTTTTCCCAGGGACCCTGGACTCCATGGCAGATGTTTGCTATGGGAATTATCGGATTTTTAGCAGGAGTGCTTTACAAAAAAGGGTGGCTGCTGCGTTCCCGGGGATCCCTTTGCGTGTTTGGCGGGATTTGCGCGTTTCTCATATACGGCGGTATTATGAATCCTGCATCGGCTCTGATCTGGGGCAGTGAAACTCTGAACCTGAAAATTTTGCTGGGATATTATATATCCGGCTTCCCCATGGACGCTGTCCATGCAGCGTCCACGGTTCTGTTTTTGTGGTTCGGTGCCCAGCCGATGCTTGAAAAGCTGGACCGTATTAAGGTGAAATACGGATTGGTGGAATAGGTGTTATTCCTGTGTCAGCGCAGGAATAGTAATCACAGATTTGAATAAATCACCGTCAATCTGGATTTCCAGCACCCCTCCCTGCAATTCCGTAAGGCTGCGGGCAATGGACAACCCCAGTCCGCTGCCTTCCGTATTTCGGGAGCGGTCTCCACGGACAAAGCGTTCCATCAGCTCTTCCCCGGAAATGTTCAGAGGATAAGCAGAGATGTTTTTGAAGGTAATGCGGATGGCACTGCCTGTATTTTCCATGCTCAAATATACTCGGGTGCCTGGAAGGGCGTATTTGCAGATGTTGCTCATCAGGTTGTCAAATACTCGCCAAAGGAGTCTGCCGTCTGCAAGAATAACGCATTGCTCCTCGCAGGGAGAAAGGACAACCTGAATTTCCTTTGCAGACAGCCGTTCCTCAAATTCACCCGCTGTCTGCTCCAGCAAAACCTGCACATTTGTAGGCGCTTTTACCACATTGATTGCGCCGGAGGAAGCTTTGGACGCTTCCACCAAATCTTCCGTCAGCTTTTTCAGCCGGGCGGACTGTCGTTCCAACACGTCCAGATACTGGGCGGCGTTTGGGGAATCCATGCCTTCTTTTTTCAAAAGATCCACATAATTGATGATAGAAGTCAGCGGCGTTTTAATATCGTGGGACACATTGGTAATTAGTTCCGTTTTCAGCCGCTCGCTTTGCATCTTCTGTTCCAGCGCTACCTGCATGCCGTCCCCGATTCGGTTGAGGGTTTCCCCGTGTCGGCGGAAGTCACCAACTAGGTCCGGCAGTTTTACCTGATACTGCAGGTTTCCGTCGGCAATTTCTTCCGCTCCCTTTTTGAGGTTCTTCATATTGATCAGAACCAGCGCGAGCAGAGGGGTGAAGATGAGCTTTTCCACGCACCATGCAAGGATCAGATATCCTGCTGCAGTGCTGCACACAAAGATAAATTCAACCAGGCTGATGAAGGCGTACAGCACGCCAACCTTCCACACCAGAGGAAGTCCCCGGCAGATATAGACGATTCTCCGGGTCAGCTTTTTCCAGAATTTTGCGGTGAATGCGTAAATTCGGTACAGTATGGTGTGTTTCACCAGTGTGCCGGCTTTGATCCGGGCTGCCATAGACAGAAGCAGCGCCAGCGCCAGCAAGGCAATACCGATGCTCAAAAATCCAATAATGAGAATGGATTCTACAGTAGAAAATGCGTATGCGCTTTCACCGATGAAAATGCCCAACATAACCCAGCAGAAAATAACTGCGGCAAGGTACAAATCAAAGGGGATCCGGTTCGGTCCGGACAGGACAACGCCTTCCACGGTAGATTTGCGTCCGGCTCCACAGAATAGGAACACAAGGGACGCAATGCATACTGCCAGAGATAGGGTTCCCAGAACGATCAGTCCCCATCGCATGCCGGATACGGAGTCTGCCAAGGTATTGATCCAGTAGAAAATATCCATTACCTGAATATCATCTACCCAAGCGGAAACTTGTATGGATTCCCGGGTTTCATCGTAAATTGAATAGTGGAGGCGGTATATGGGATTGTCGGAGTAATAGCCATCGTTTTCTTCATAAATGATTTCTGTGCGCCAGTCGATCCAATTATTTGCATTTTTATCATAAAACGCATTCATTTCCCGTTCGGTGTCAAAGTCCCGGTAGTCTTCCGTTGTGTTGCTTTCATAAAACCAGTAATCAAAAGCAGTTGCGGCATAAGTTCCTCTGCCGATGCCGTTGCTGAATACAGTTTCCCCCTTCACTTCAATGGAAAAGAGCATATTGGTTTCATCTGCAGCGTAGGTTTTTTGAAAGGTCTGGAGCATTTCTTCTGCGTCTTCTCCTGATGGATCAGACCTGAGGGCTGCTTTATAATGGGAATATACATGGTCGGCTGCCCGGGCGGCTTCCCTGTGCAGGACGTTTTCCCACATGTTTTTTTGCAGGGAGCGTCCGCCATCCAAATACACGTTTTCAGATGTCATAAAAAATATTCCGGTTACGGACAGCGCGGTAAATGCCAGGCTGACGGAAAAGAGAAAAACAGCTAAAATTTTCAGTCCAATACTGTAACGGATTTTATACATAAGCTTTCCTTTCCGGAGGGCTTTTTTAACCTCGCGGTGTGCCCTCCATTTTGTAGCCCTGTCCCCACACCACTTTCAGATAGCGGGGATCGGCAGGGTTGATTTCTATTTTCTCCCGCAGATGGCGGATGTGTACGGCAACGGTGCCTTCCGCTCCCATGGGAGCATCGTTCCACACCTTTAAATAGATATCACGGGGAGAGAACACTTTGCCGGGCGATTCCATGAAAAGGCGGAGAATTTCAAATTCTGTAGGGGTGAGGCTGACTTCCTCCCCGTCTACTGTGACGCGTTTTTCTCTGTCGTCCAGTGTGATGGTGCCGACAGTGCAAACATCTTTTTTGACTGTTCCGCCCCCGCCAAGCTGCATATAGCGCCGCAGGTGCGAACGTACTCGTGCCAGCACTTCTACCGGGTTAAAGGGCTTGGTGATGTAGTCGTCTGCGCCGATGTTCAGTCCCAGAACTTTGTCGGTGTCCTCACTTTTCGCAGTGAGTAGGATCACAGGGACGTTGCTTTCCTCTCGGATTTTCGCTGTTGCGGCGATGCCGTCCAAAACGGGCATCATAATATCCATCAGTACAAGATGGATTTCATTTTTTCGCAGAATTTCCAGTGCCTGCATCCCGTCATAGGCTTCGTACAGGGTATATCCTTCCGGGGTGAGATAGATTTTCAGAGCGGAAACGATGTCCTTTTCATCGTCGCAAATCAGAATGTTGTACATATCCGTACCTCCTGTATGTATTATGCCAAATCTCTGTTTAAGAAACAATCTGTTAAAGTATTAAGAATTATTTAAGAAATGATTCCAATTTTATTGTAGCACAAAATTTCGGGGACATCTACAGAAAATTTTGCAGTGGGGATGGAAAACTCAAAAAGCCGCTGCGCGGCTCCATAAGGAACTGTCGTATAGCACAAACAAGAAAGAGGGAGCTATCGCGCAGCACAAACAAAAAGGCTCCCTTGTGTAAAGGGAGCTCCCGCGGAGCGGGTGAGGGATTGTTATGCTATCATTTTGCAGGATCAGCAAATCAACAGTGCATGCATACAACCCCTCCGAGCTTTGCTTTGCAAAGCCCACCTCCCCTTGCACAGGGGGGCTTAATTTAGTTGTTGGCTCCCCCAGCAAAGGGGGGGACATTATTTTATAGAAAACAACATATCACCATAGCTGGGATAGGGCCAGAAATCTGCCGCTGTGAGCTGCTCCAGCGCGTCTGCATCGGCACGCAGATCATCCATTGCCGCAAGCACAGTATTTTTATAGTAAAATGCAAGCTGTTCAGAATCAGAGAACTGCTCTGTTCCTGCAAGTGCGTCTTCCAGCTTTTCCAGATTAGCGTAGAAGGAATCAGTCAGAGTGCAGATCTTATCAAGAAGCTTTTTCTCTGCAGTACAGGAAGCAAATGCACTCTTGGCAGCAGCATTTGCTGCAAGAACGGACGCATATTCGCTTACCGCAGGGAAAATATCATGCCGTGCCATTTCGATCATAGTGAGCGCTTCAATATTCAAGGTTTTGCAGTAGTTTTCCAAGTTGATTTCAAATCGGGATTTCATTTCCAGTTCCGAGAAAACCTTATGCCCGGTAAACAGTGCTACATTTTTTTCATCCAGAAGATGTGCAAGCGCTTCCGGTGTTGTTTTTAGATTGGAAAGTCCCCGCCGCTCGGCTTCTTCCAGCCAGCAGTCATCATATCCGTTTCCGTTGAATAGGATGCGCTTATGATCTTTTATAATCTTTTGAATGAGACTGTGCAGTGCGCTGGTGAAATCTTCTGCCGCTTCCAGCTCGTCCGCGATCAGTCGAAGTTCTTCGGCAACAGCGGTATTTAAAATGGTATTCGGAGATGCAATAGACTGGGAGGACCCTGCCATACGGAATTCAAACCGGTTTCCGGTAAACGCGAAAGGAGACGTCCGATTTCGGTCTGTATTGTCCTTGGGAAATTTCGGCAATACATGCACACCGATTTTCATTTGCACGGTTTCTTTGGAATCATAAGGCGTGCCTGTCTCAATTGCTTCCAGAATTTCCATCAGCTCATCGCCGACAAAAATTGACATCACTGCGGGAGGCGCTTCATTTGCGCCCAGACGATGATCGTTAGCCGCGCTTGCAACAGAAATGCGGAGCATATCCTGATATTCGTCCACTGCTTTGATCACAGCGCACAGGAACAGGAGAAATTGTGCATTTTCGTAGGGTGTTTGACCAGGTTCCAGCAGATTGGTGCCTGTGTTGGTGATCATAGACCAGTTATTGTGTTTGCCGCTTCCGTTTACTCCCTCAAATGGTTTTTCATGAAGCAGACACACCATGCCGTGCCGGTCAGCCACCTTTTTCATCATTTCCATGGTGAGTTGATTGTGATCTACGGCGATATTGCTGGTGGTGAAGATTGGCGCCAATTCGTGCTGTGCGGGAGCAACCTCATTATGTTTGGTTTTTGCAAGAACGCCCAGCTTCCACAAGGTTTCATCCAAATCTGCCATATAGCTTGCAACAGCAGGCTTGAGCGTTCCGAAGTAATGGTCGTCCATTTCCTGCCCTTTTGGGGGCTTGCACCCGAACAGCGTGCGTCCAGTGAAAATCAAATCCTTGCGGGCCTCATACATTTCCCGGGAAATAAGGAAGTATTCCTGCTCCGGACCTACAGTGGTTTTTACACCGGTTACATTTTCGTTTCCGAAAAGCTTCAAAACCCGCAGTGCCTGTTTAGACAGCGCTTCCATTGAACGGAGCAGAGGCGTTTTCTGGTCCAGTGCTTCTCCGCCGTAGGAACAGAAGGCAGTGGGAATGCACAAGCTTCCTTCTTTGATAAAAGCGTAGGATGTGGGATCCCATGCGGTATATCCTCTGGCTTCAAAGGTTGCACGCAGTCCGCCGGAGGGAAAAGAGGATGCATCCGGCTCCCCGCGCACCAGTTCTTTGCCGGAAAACTCCATGATGACGTTGCCGTTATCTGTAGGAGAAATAAAGCTGTCGTGTTTTTCCGCAGTGATTCCGGTCATTGGTTGGAACCAGTGGGTGTAGTGGGTTGCGCCATTTTCGATAGCCCAGTCCTTCATTGCATTTGCAACAACGGTGGCTACTTCCAGACTCATGCGTTTGCCGTCCTGAAAGGATTTTTTCATCAATTTATACGTATCTTTGGGCAGACGTTCCTGCATCACCTTTTCATTGAAAACATGACAGCCGAACATTTCCGGTACTGTTGCCATATATGCACCCCCATAAAATAGTTCAAACAGAGAAAGCACCGCAGAGGTTTCTGCAGCGCCGCAGTTCTTTTATACAATTATTATACAGCCCGTGTCAAATTCTGTAAAGGTTTTTCTGCTAAAAAAGAAAGAAAAATCGGAGGTTTTACATTTTATACAAGGCGGACTTTAGGATAGGAAGTGTGGTTTGTAGATGTTTATAGATAAAGGTGGGAACTCATTTATAGAAGGGGCGTTCATGTGAAGTACAAATGAAAAGGCTCCCTCCAGCAAAGCGAGCTGTCATAAAGCACCCCCCAAAAAAGGCTCCCTTGTGTAAAGGGAGCTGTCACCAAGCGTAGCGACAGTGACTGAGGGATTGTTTATGCGGTCATTTTGCAGGATCAGCAAGTCAACAGTGCGTGCAGACAATCCCTCCGTCGCGCCTACGGCGCGCCACCCCCCTTTGCACAAGGGGGGCTTTAGCGAAGTGAGTGCTTGACGACGAGCCATTTCCTTTACCGGGGAGGCTTTAATTTTTAGATTGCTGTGCTGTACCACCTCCCTTTACTGGAAGGTGGCTTTTTGATTTGTTGATGCTTACACGGCGTGTTCTTTGTTGCTCTTAACTGTATTTGTTTAAGTTTTGTGCAAATACACGCCCTTTTTTACTTCAATTACATCATTTATTATGGCTTGCTGATTTTCTGTTGCCAAAATGTTGCCACGCATTTATTATAGCAAAACCCCACAAATTAGCAAGCCATTTTTCAAATGTTACGCAGTAAAAACCTATTTTTGAGGGTAAAGGTATAAAATATCGTTCTGCATTTATTTACGTCCTAAAGACCTTGCAAAATAAGGTTTTCAAAATGGCTAAAGCGTAACAAATCGTTCACCCACTCCTATTTTCTCCTTAACTGCCTTTATTACATGGTGCTAGCACCATGTTCATATCGTTAATAAGAGAATATATTTCCCTATATACCTCTACGAAATATCGCATTGAAAATCACATTTCTGTTTTCAGTAAAGAATACATCTTCATGTCAATGACTTTCCCATTCTTCACAGCATTACTTCTCAATGTACCTTCGTACTGAAATCCTGCTTTTTCAAGCACCCGGCAAGAAGCAGCATTATACGCAAACGGTTCTGCATAAATACGGAGAATATCGCTTTTGCAAAAAACATATTCACAAATCTGCTTTACTGCTTCGGTCATAATACCCCTGCCCCAATATTCTTCCGCAACATAATATCCTAATTCAGCAGTCTGCCTATGTATGTTTTCCTGCCGGAAAACTCCGATACTTCCAACCACTTTGTTATCTACTGTAATTGCAAATGCAAAAGTATCATTTTCATTTGCAGAGAGCATAGAAGAAATATAGTCTGCTCCATCTTGTTCTGTATAAGGATATGGTAATCCGTCCCGAAGATTATCTTGTATCTTTCTATTGGAAAGAGCCACTGCTAAATCTTTTGCATCTGACAATTTCCATTTTCTTATATTGCATTTCATTTTATACCGCCTTTTATGTACGTTGACACCAACTAATTTTTAAGTTTTTTTCCATAACTTCATAGACCAGCTTCACATCATTTTCTAACTCATAAATTCCATGCCCTACAGTTTTATAACCTCTATGCTCATATAAAAACACTGCTGGAAGTGAAGCGTCTAAAACAGCAACATCAAATTTTTTTGAAATTTCCATTTCCAAACAATCCATAATATACGATCCGAAGCCTTGCTTCTGATAAGTAGGCAGCACATATAATCCCGTAATATGATTATTATCAAAGCAGCCCGTTCCAACAATCGCACCATTCTCAAATAATACGCCCATATTTCCAGACGCTATACCATCTAAAATATGTTCTTTACTATGATGTTGGCAAAAGAAATCCACTACCTCTTTGGGATAATACTTTGCATATACCGCTTTAATCGTTGTATGTAAAACATTATAAATCGCACTCGCCATGTCAGAAGTCGCCGTTACATATTCCATACTTTCCTCCCAAAATATCTAAATACAAATTTTTCTCTAACCACCTATATTACATAATACCATCATGTTAAGATAATGCCTCCGCCTACAACGCGGGCACCGTCATATAATACTGCCGATTGTCCTGGGGATACTGCGCGCTGGGGCTCATCAAATTCCAAACGGAAGGTATCGCCCTGCACCTGCGTCACTGTTGCAGGGAATGCTTTCTGATTGTACCGGATCCGTGCCTGTACCCGAAGTCCGTCTGCCGGATGCTCATAGGCAATCCAGTTTGCCCGCACCGCTGTCAGTTCCCGTGAAAACAGCCGATCGGAGGTTCCTAAAACGATCTGATTGTTTGCTGCGTCCTTCCGAATCACATACAATGGCTCCTGCAGGGACAATCCTAGCCCACGGCGCTGCCCGACCGTATATCGGATGATTCCCCGGTGCCTGCCCAGAACATTCCCCGATTCATCTATAAAATCTCCTTCCGGGAAGGTTATGCCCAGCGTGCGTTCGATAAATCCGGCATAATCTCCGTCGGGTACAAAACAAATGTCCTGACTTTCTTTTTTGTCTGCTGTTCCCAGCGCACCCGCACGTGCTGCTGTCCGGGCTTCTTCCTTGCTGCGTGTTCCGAGGGGGAGCAGCAGCGCGGACAACTGATCCTGGGTCAGCGACCAGAGCACATAGCTCTGATCCTTTGCAGGATCATCCGCTTGGTATAATACATACCGCCCGTTTTCATATGCGATTTTCGCATAGTGCCCTGTGGCGATTTTTTCATATCCCGCCTGTCGTGCCTGATCCAGAAACGCACCGAATTTCATGGTACGGTTGCAGGTGATGCAGGGGTTGGGGGTGCCGCCGGACCGGTATACGTTTATAAAATCCTGAATGACCCATTTTTGAAAGTCCTTCTGCATGTCATAAACGAAAAAGGGCATTTCAAGGGCAGCCGCAGCATTGGCGGCGTCCTGCTCACCTGTCTGGATACCTGCTGGGGCATACAGCCGCATCATTGCGCCGGCGCAGTCATATCCTTCTTTACGCAAAAGAAGCGCGGCGGCAGAGGAGTCTACTCCGCCGCTCATTGCAATCAGTACCTTCATAGCAGCGTATCCAAAATCGGATTGAGAATATTCATCATGATAGAATATCCTGCATGGTGGGGGTGTATTCCATCCCAGGATAGGTTGCTTCGCAGGGTTTCTCCATCCTCGCCTGTCAGTGCATCGTAGAAATCGGCGAACGCACAGCCTTCTTCCGCTGCAAGCTCCCGTAGCATCTGATTGGCGCGAGCAGCCGCTCTGCTGCGGGCAAGATATGTAGGCACAGGATCATTCATGGGAAGCAGGGAGCATAACACGCACGCAATTCCGGATTTTTTCAGCGCATGCAGCATCCGCTGATAGCACATTTTCAGATACAGCACCCAGCCGCAGATCAACTGTTCGTCATAGAATCCGTCGGTGCAGTTCGGACCGTCCAGGATAGCCCATGTATTGTTGACACCGATCATCAGAACGCATACTCGGGGGTGGAGTTGGATCACGTCCGCTTCCAGTCGGCGTTCCAGCACCTGCGCCTGATCCCCTCCAATGCCCCGGTTCAGTACCACGCCTCTGTCTTTGAAATAGATGCTTTCATCCCAGAAGTGGACAATAGAGTCTCCTGCCAGTACCAGATCCACAGGAGTTTCGCTGCACACGGCAGCGGAGTTTTTGATATCAAATTCGACGCGTCTGGTGTCGGCGCAGGGACCGAAATTGCCAAACATACCCGGGCGGATTACGTCTTCGCTTGTTTTCATAGTGGAGGTGTTCCTTTCATAAAATGTGGAGTGGAAAATTGGAATTTAGCACTATGGATTAAACGCAATAAATTCTTCTTTTAATAGTCCTGTTATACATTCATCAGTATATTGATTTGTTGCTAAACATAAATATTTTTTTCTTCTTAAACCTTCATCTTTATAGCCCAATCTATGCTGCATGTTTTTAGATTTTTCATTGTCGATAAAATATCCATTTTCCAATCTACGTAATTTTAGTATGTCAAAACAGTATTTTGCTCTTGCACTAAAAGCTTCTATGCCATATCCATTGTTCTGGTACTTTTCGTTTAGCCAAATACCACCTTCGGCAGTTCCATCTTTTTCTTGAATGTTTTCAATTGATGTTCCTCCAATTACGATGCCATTTTCTTTTAAGACGATTGCAAGCATCATATTCTTTGAACTTCCACTGAGCTGTTTTGTATATTCAATAAAATTTTTAGCATCATCTTTTGTATATGGATATGGGACGCCTGCCAGCCATTTTGAAACATTTATATTATTTAGTCCGTCAAATAAACAGTCGATATCTTCATCTTTCCATGTTCTCAAAATTAGTCTTTTGCTTTCTATTATCATATACAATCTCCTGCATAAATAAGAATTTAGCAAAAAGCCTCCCTTGTGCTGGAGTCTGTGTGGTATATCTTTCGGAGCATCCTACGAAGCCAAACATAATAGGCCCCCTTGTGTAAAGGGGGCTCCCGCGTTAGCGGGGGAGGGATTGTTTTAACATACTGACGATATACAAATCCTGCAAAATGATAGTTTTACAATCCCTCCGTCTCGCCTGACGGCGAACCACCTCCCTTTGCTGGGGGGAGGCTGTTTGTGTATCAAAGATTTCAACCGCCGAGCCGGATCATTTCGTCAATACAGCGCCGGGCTTTTTGCATAATGTCCGGATCCAGTGTGATTTCTTCGCCCTTGCCGTTCAGGCAGTCCAGTACATCCGGCAGTGTGGTCAGCCGCATATCCGGGCATATCAAATTCTTGGACATGGGATGGAAGATCTTGTCCGGACACTGCAGCCGCAGGTGAGCCGCAATGGTGTTTTCCGTACCGATAATAAATTCCTGCGCCGGCGACTGCTTTGCATATTTCATGATATCTGTGGTGGAGCCTACATAATCCGCCAGCGCACAAATATCCGGCGAGCATTCCGGATGCACTAACAGCGGCGCGCCGGGATGGGCTTCTTTGGCCGCCCGGGCTTCTTCTATTGTGACGACGCCGTGAATGGGACACCCCCCATCCATGAAGGTGAATTTTTTATCGGGAACGCGGGCGGCAACATATGCACCCAGATTGCAATCCGGGATGAATAAAATCTCTCTACCCGGAAGGGCAGATACGATTTTTACTGCAGAAGAAGAGGTGACGCACACGTCGCAAACTGCTTTCAGCGCCGCAGTTGTGTTGATATATGCCACAACCGTACAGTCCGGATGGGCTTCTTTATACGCGGCGATTTCTTCCGGGGAAAACTGTTCTGCCATAGGACAGCCTGCGTCCTTGTGAGACAGAAGCACCTGCTTGTCCGGGCAGAGCAGCTTAACGCCTTCTGCCATAAACCGCACGCCGCACATAACTACTGTTTTGCTTGTCACCTTGGTAGCTGCCACAGCCAGCGCATAGGAATCTCCTACAAAATCCGCCACTTCGGTGATATCTGCCGACTGGTAGCAGTGGGCAAGGATGGTAACATCCCGCTCCTTTTTCAGCCGCAGAATTTCATCCTGGATTGTTCTGATCATGGTATATATCTCCGCTGTTTCGTTTTAGTTGTGGCAGCAGTGCTCGCAGCCGCTTTCTTTAAACAGATCTGCATCGTAAGCAATGCCGTTTTTGTCGTAATAGTCTTTGATTGCTGCTTTGATGGCTTCTTCTGCCAGCACGGAGCAGTGAATCTTCACTGCGGGCAGTCCGTCCAGTGCTTCAACTACCGCCTGATTGGTCAGAGCAAGTGCCTCGTCCACGGGCTTTCCTTTGATCAATTCTGTAGCCATAGAACTGGTTGCGATAGCGGAAGCGCAGCCGAAGGTATTGAATTTTACATCTTCAATTATGCCGTCTTTGATTTTTAAATAGATTTTCATAATGTCGCCGCATTTTGCGTTTCCAACTTCTCCAACGCCGTCTGCGTCTTCCATTTTTCCTACGTTGCGGGGGTTCTGGAAATGATCCATGACCTTTTCACTGTATCC
>BLMO01000169.1 GCA_011957885.1 Clostridiales bacterium | reverse complement strand
CGCCATACGCGTATGTCTTTCCGCCTTTGGTTAAAATATTGCCGCATTCATCATAGGTTATGTCTGTGGCAACGCCGTTCCGCTTCTCGCAGATCAGCTGCCCCAGAATGTCATATGTATATTCCGTTACACCGTCCACACTGTCTGTTACCTTGGTGATTCGTTCTTCCGGATCGTACTGATAACGGATTGTCCGACCGTTTGCATAGGTGATTTTATCCACTAACTTTGTTGTCGGTACAGACTTTACCTTTTCATATGCCTGGTGGTCTTCTGTGATTTTGCCTGCATGATAGGTGAAATTCCGGGACAAAAGCCCTGTCCCAAGCTCGATTTCATCGAAGGTTTTTCTGCCAAGATGGTCTGTATTTGTCTGACAGACAGCTCCGGTAGGCAAAGTGATTTTTGGTTTCCCCTCTGTTGAATATGTGTAGGACTGTTCTGTTCCGTTTTCTGTTACTATTTTCTTCCCAATTAAATCGCCTTTACTGTATCTATAATAAATTGTATTTAACGGGATCTTGGAAATTATCACCTCATTTTCATTCAGTTGTATAGAATTCGTAGAAATACTATAAATTGCATTATCTTTATAATATACGTAATTATATTCTATTTTTCCAAAAATGTCAACACATTGCACAACTCTACCGGTATTATCATATGTGAATTTATACTTATCTGTAACAACATTATTCTTTTTCCAGATTTCTGTCACTACCTGCCCGAACCGATTGTATACATAAGATACCTGTCCGTCTCTGGGATAAGTGATTCCTTCGAGTCTGCCGTTATTTCCCTTATAAGTAAGATTCACCAGATTTCCCATTCCGGTCATACTAACAGATGTCAGCTGATGGAAACGGTTATAATCCAATGTATAGATCATACCGTCATCACGACCTATCGAATTCACCTTTCCCATGCTGTTATAGTCATATGAAATACCGGACAGAGTGGATATGCCAGGATCCGGTTCCAATACAAACATTATGGAAAGTCTTCCTGCATCATCGTATCCATACTGTGTGCTGATTCCGCATCGGTCCGTGGAAATGACTACCTTAGATGATGACTCACGCACCTCATATTGTGTTTTATAGCCGCGGGGATCTGTTTCAGCAATCAAATCATTTCCCGCATCATTTGCCAAAGTTGCCGGATTATCTGCATTGTACTCCATAGACCGATAAATGGTGCCATATTCACCCTCGGTAAACTGCGTGTCCGTGATAGGATTTCCATAGTAATCATACACTTCTTCAAATACAGGCGTTTCCTCCGGCGGCTCGGTACCACTTTCACCAGGACTTGGATCCGGTTGTGAGGTATCCGTAACAAAATCTTCTGCAGTAAGACCCGTTTCGCATCCGTCCTGCACCAACTGAATATCATCAAACAAGGCATAACCGCTTTCAAAGTTATACCGGCAGTATACTGTCAGTTTGCTTACTGCTTTATATGCTGCCTTTGAGAAAGTTACTGTTGCCGGTTGCCATTCATCCGTGCTATCAGAAAAATCTGCAATATATTCCTCTGACGTATTATCAGTGTAAAGAATTTTCGCACACAAACAAAACTGTGGATCTGTAGTTTTTCCTCCCTTTGCCGGAAGCGCTGCTGCCTTACCCCAGCCGCTCAAAGTAAAGGTTTCGCGAACATCCGTGAAGGTACGTACGTTTACACTTTGAGATGCGTATCGCACCGCTGTAGGGCTGCCCTGCAGAACCAGACTGTTCTTTCCGTTAAAGGAGTCGTTGGAATTGATGGCTCCATAGGAAGAAACATCCCAATTTTCTTTTCCCTGGAAGAAGTTTCCGTTCTGGAGCAAATTATATGAGGAAGCAAAGGGGTTCTTCTCAAGCTGTGCCGCATCCGCATACAGCTCTGTTTTCCCCTCTACGCAAATCCATACCTTCACCGACTGCGCTGTTTTCAATGTAAACGGCAATGCCAAACGAACATAATCCTCGTTTTTCTTCAGAAGCCGTTCTCCCTCGGCAAGCACATTGCCGGCTGTATCTGTCACCCGCAAGAATACGCCGCCTGTTTCCTGCGCTCTTTCAACATCCGCAAGCAAGCGGATATATGCAGAAAAGGTATATTCGCCGGATTCCAACACATTGGTAAGCTGATATACACCATCCCTCCCCGCATTACTTTTTCTCTCGATCATACGCAGCATGCTGCTGCCGTACAATGCGTGTACAGGCATGGCTGTATATGCGCCCGCCAGCAGATCGCCGCACTCTCCGCTGACCTTGTTCCACCCGGTAAGTGTCTGAAAATTGTGATTTGTCAGCAAATTGCCCGTGCCGCTGCTATAATTTACTCCGTGCACATACGGGTTGATCCCTGTATCCATGGGAGTTACCTGCATTTTCTCTTTCCTATTTGTATATGCATAGCTTCCCAACACAACTCCGTCACGGTCAAAAGTATATACGGTAGTAATTGGAAGTGTTTCTTCTCCCTCGTCAATTGTATTTTGCACCGTTGTTGTACGAGCGGCAATGTTGTATGTATAGGAGGCACTCTGTCCGCTCACTCCTCCCATGCCCAGTTCTTTAATCTGCCGTACCCGATTTGCACTGTCATATGCATATTCCACCCGGTATTCATAGGCAGTGCTTTCCTTTGATTGATACAAGGTTGCTGACGACAACAAATAGTTTATATATCCCAATACGGTATGGGACCCGTCTCTGGCAGTAATACCGGTTAGATTTTCACCTGTGTATGTGTAGGATACAACAGAGGCATCGGGCGCGGTAATGGACGTCAGCATTCCGCCGCTGTTATAGTTCAGCTCAAACGCACGTCCTGCTCCGTCAACAATAGACGTTAGTTTTCCGCCTGTGTATACAATCTGTACGGTATTATCATTCTGATCCCGGATTTCCGTCAATCTGCCTGCAGCATCAAAGCTGTAAGTATCTGCGCAATGATACAGCTCCCGCTTGTGGGGATCGTACAGATAACCCAAGTCGTTTAAATCTTCATACAGATAATATTCTTCAGTCGTCCCAGCGTCTGTCACATATTTCTTTTTAAAGTATTCCTGGGTACTTTCCAGAAGATAAATCTGCGCGCCTACTTCATCGGTATAAACATATCCGCTGCGCTGTGTTCCATCATGCATAAACAGTTTCGGCATCATACTCTGCATGTAATTCAGCTTCCAGCCATACCCAATATGCATGGCATGAAAATCTGCAGTATACAGATCTATATCTGCATTTTGTGTATACTGCTGCCCTGACAGTGCATTGGTAAACATATGACGGATAGACACAGGCATTCGGTTCCCCTGCCATGCCATATCCTCCGATTCCACAGACAGGATTCCACTTTGCAGTTCCAAAGAAGCCTTGCCGAACACACCCAAGTCATGAGAGGTACTTGCAGCGCGGTTTGCATCGTATCCGTTTTCATACGTTACTGTCAGCTTTGGAGCCATAGCCGCAGAGGTTCCAAATATGTCTGCGTAGCAGGATTTTGTCAGTCCTTCCTGCTCTGCACGCAGCATCAGATTGGCATAAGGCGTCTCTCCCTGCAGCATGCTGTCAAAAGCTGTGGTAATATCAAATGAGTGGTTCGCATTGCCGCTAACAGTCGTCATCACATAATCCAGCATGCTTTCCTTTATTGCCGGAGTGCAGCTTCCTGTATTGATTTCACCTGTAACCTGATACAAACAAAGCCGCAGGTTGCTGCCGACACGTTCCCGCTGGCACAAATCCAGTGTTGCTTTTTTGATCCGGGCATTTTTCGGAAGCGTGGGCATAGACAGTTTCATATACATCCGCTTATCAAAGCAATAGTTTCCACTGTGCACGGATCCCACTGAAATAACTGCTCCCGCAGCAGACATACTTCCCCCCGACTATTGGTATGTGCTCATTCCGCTGCTTCCCGCCAGCATAATCTGCGGGTCTACGGTTATAGGAAACACCCTTTCCTGCGCATTGATCCAATCACTGTCCGCAATAATTGTCAGCACAGTTTTGTTCGCATCTACTGTACGCACTTCATAGTTTACTTTATCACTGTATACACCGGCAGCATCCATCATGAAAGGCGCAGGGATCATGAATACTTCCTCTCCGCTTTCCAGGCTGCGGAAAATCAGTCTGCGTTCTTCTTCCTGACAGCTCATTTCCAAACCGCTGCTTTCCAGAAGGAACCCGTAACGATAATCGGTTGCTTTTTCTCGGATTACAATATCTTCTTTTACACGGCTGCTGTCTGCAGTGTACCGATAATCTGTTCCGTGGGACACCTGTTCATACACAAGGTACTTGTCATTGTTCTCCTGCACCAGTCTCGGTACCGACATATCGGTTCTCCTGCGTCCTCTTTCCAAAGCGGACACTGTAAGACAGCAGCTATCCTTTTCTACTCGGAACAACTCACCGCTGCTTTCCTCTCTATTGAATCGCGCATGCAATCCGCCATTGCCGAAACGGTAATACTTTTCGTCTTCTTGACAGATCTGCTCATCTGCGGCTGCATGCACAGCGTTTGCATAGAACACCGCTTCTTTTTCCACGCCGTCCCGCGTATACACTTTCCTGTTTGATCCTCTTTTTTCGACTTCCTCCCATAACGGAGCCGCCGTTTTTTCCTCTAATTTCAATTCTTCCTCTTTCATTTCTTTCTCCTTTCTCCCCCTATCGGGTGCTCCTATCTTACCTCCTTTCCCGGTCGGCCTCTGTCCTGTTTATTTAACTTACAGTCATCGGCAAACATAAATGTATAACAATCCTTTCCGTTAAGGAAACTATCGTGGAGCATAAATAAAAAAGCGCCCCCAGTAAAGGAAATTGCCATGGTGTAAGTCTCCACTGAACAGAAGCCTCCCCATCTACATTCAACTCTAAAAGACTCCTTTTGCTGAAAAAGCACTTTCCCTTAACTTTTGCCTCCCCTGTGCAAGGGGAGGTGGACTTTGCGCAGCAAAGTTCGGAGGGGTTGTCTGCTGGTGGAACCCGCCAAAGCAGTTAAAAATTGCAGGCGGATGCCTCACACCTTGTTCTTTTCACAAGAAAAAAAGCAGGCAGAGATTTGCTCTGCCTGCTTTTCATATGAAATTCTCATATATTATTCTATTTCTGTCCGTATATCAATTTTTGTGTCGCAGCATCCATCCACCAAGCGATTGAACCGGTGGCAAACGCCCACGGCATATATCCCATTATTCCGCGCACAGGACAGCGTCGGCGCATAATCCTCAAATATCACAATTTGCTCCGGCGCATATCCGAAATACTCCGTCGGATTTTCCAACCGCACTTTTTTTCCGCCCGGAATATCAGCCACGGATATGTACTGGGATAGATATCCCCCGAAGTCAACCTCCTGCCGAAACCGTTTCAAAACCTCCGGGCGCTGGCTGGTCAGCATAACCCGCTTTTTATCCGGAAACATACTGCAAATCTGCCGGTAAAACGGCGCGGTGGTAAGATGCGTTTCACGCACAAGGCGGAATAAATGCTCAATACGCCGCTCAAAAAATGCATTGTCTGCAAAAGAAATGTTATGCGTCTGTTTCAGCAATGCATAAATCTCCGTTTCGGGATGTCCTACATAACAGGTAAGAAACTCTTCCTCTGTCAGCAGCAGATCCGGGAAAAAATCCCGCAGCGTCCGCTGATATGCCGCGAAATGCAGGGGTTCCGTATCTGTAATTGTGCCGTCCATATCAAAAATAAAAAACTCTTTTTCCGATAAAATTTGTCTAAGCATGGGTGTTCCTTCCAAGTCGATTTAACACTTCTAATAAAAAGCGGTAGTTTTTGCAGACAGATTCTACATCCAATCTTTCTGATACAGTATGAATGCCTGTAATCTTTGGACCAAAAGAGATAATATCCAACCCGTGAAGCTTGCTTTGCAGCACGCCGCATTCCAGTCCGGCATGTATGACTTCCACTTTCGGTGCCACGCCAAACATCTCGTGCCAGGTCTCTGCCACAACCTGTCTGAGTTTTGACGCCCTGCTATATTCCCATCCAGGATATGCCCCGTCGCGACGCTCGCTTCCGCCGACTTCTGCAAGCAAACTACCGATCTGTCCGCACACTGCATCCCGATTTTCCAAAGTTTCGCTGCGCACAGAAATCGTGCCGCAAATTTCATTGTCTTTGGTATTTACCGCAGCTAAATTTGCAGATGTTCCCACCAATCCGGCAATATCCGGATGCATCGTCAGCACGCCGCAGGGAGATGCTGCCAAAAATTGCAGCACATCCTTACCGCTGCCGTCCGTCAGAACCTCTGCTTCCTGTGTGCCCAATTTTTCTGCGGTAAATTGCATATTCGGTTCTCGATTCCGGTATTCCTGCTCCAAGTGAACAAAAGCATCTGCAAAATCTCCTTCACCGATAATTTCGGCTGTGCATCTATCGGGGATTACATTGTCCTTATCTCCCCCTTGCATAGACAGGATGGAATAATTGCTCTCCCCCATCGTCATATGCAAAAGCCGCGCCATTAAGCGCACCGCATTTGCGCCGTTTTTGTGAATTTCCGCACCGCTGTGACCGCCCTGCAGTCCGTCAATCGTCAGGCGAATCTCAGATCCCTTTCTGCAAACCCGCTGCACAGGTATAGAATACCGCACCCGCACACCGCCGCAGCATCCGGCAATAAAAACGCCGTCCTCATCACAGTCCAAATTGATCAGATACTTTGCATTGCACCGGGACAGGTCCAGATTTTGGGCGCCAATCAAACCGATTTCCTCATCTGTTGTAAATACACATTCCAAAGGAGGAAGCGCCGCGGTCTCATCTGCCAGCAATGCAAGCATCATGGCAATGGCAATTCCATCATCTGCACCAAGCGTTGTCCCCTCGGACCAGACTTCTTTTCCATCCGTTTGCAGGGGAAGCGGATCCCTTTCAAAATCGTGAAGACTTTGGGGCACTTTTTCGCAAACCATGTCCAAATGCCCCTGCAGCATAACAACAGGAGCATTTGCCAATGCGGAAGTTCCCGGCTTTTTTATAATCACGTTATCCCAGTGATCTCTCTCAAAACACAATCCTTTTTCGTGCGCAAAAGACTCTATATAATCTGCGATATTTCTGCAATTTCCCGAACCTCTCGGGATAGAGGATATTTTTTCAAAATAAGAAAACACATCTCGAGGATACAAATTTTCCAGCATATATCCGCTCCTTCTACTCATTGACTACAAAGACTGTCTCCAAAGTATCTCCGCCGCCGCTGACGGTAATTTTATATGTACCGGGCGCAGTTCTTGCGCCCACCTTCCATTTCCAGGTCACCAATCCACTCTCATCTGCAATTTTGGGAACCAGATCTGCCGCTTTGCTGACAGAGGAAGCATAATATACTGTGATACTGTATTCTTCTCCGGGAATTCCCATTATTTCCATATGGGCAGTACTGCCTCTGCGAATGGGAGACGTCAGAGACTGAACCGCAATCATGCCGCTTTGCACAGGAGCATCCGACTGCAAGTCTGACGTCTCTGTATCAGATGTGCTTTCTTTTGGTGCCTCTTGTGTTTCCCCATTGACCTGTTTGGTATCGTCTCCGCCGCTATTCTCCGTATTGTCAGCATCGTACAGCACATCCTCGCCGGAAAGAATTTTTGTCACCGCACCACCTTCAACGTACACAGCAACAGAGGTAGAATAATCCTCACCCCACCAGATTCGGTAATACATCTGGTCGCTTCCGTCGTACATCTTTATAATATTGGAGATTTCCTTCCCAATTCCAGCATCCGCCAGCACACCAAAGGCAGTATCTGCCTGCTGCGCATCCAAATGCATATTGTCTATCATAATCTGCACATTTGTATCATAACAGTCATATTCGCTGCGATATGCACTGGTACGCAGTCCGCTGTAATTTTCTGCATTGGAACAACTGCAAAGGCATATAACAAGGAAACACAAAATAGCCGTTACTTTCTTCATATTATATAACTTTATCCTTTCAAAACAGGAAAATTTCCAATTTGACTCATAAAAATATACTTTCCAAAAATGCGCTTTTTCATGCAGATAGATTGAAAATGCCGGCTCCTTTGGGACCAGTCAAAGAACCATACGTTTCCCTTATGAATATGGTATCGCAAAAGGAAATTTTTGTCAACTCCAAAATGCAGAAAACCAATGGTTTTCTAAAGAATTCAAAGAAAAATATAGACAAACAATATAGCACCACAGCCCCCAAAAAATTACGCAGCAAGCCGTTGCGGCATGGTAAACAGCATGCAAAAGTACACTTTTACATCATATGCTTTCTTTTTGCCTGCCTCACACGGTTAATATGCCGCTCAAAATCCCCATTCTGCAGCAGCTGCGCCAAAACATATTGTTCAAACACAGGAACCGTGCAGGAATAAAACCCAAGCCTTTGTTCAAAAACACGCAGCAGATTCTCCGGTAAAATCATATACCCTACACGTATGGAAGGTGCAATTGTCTTTGAAAATGTATTCAGATAAATCACCGTCCCCCTCTCTGACAGCGAAAATACTGTATCTTCATTTTTTCTGGACACTGTCAGCTCCGAATCATAGTTGTCTTCAATGATATACCCCTCCCGTTTTTCTGCCCACCGTATATATTCATATCTTTTGGAAGCACTTGCCGTAATGCCGCTGGGAAAACTGTTAAAAGGCGTAATATGCAGCACTGTCGCTTTTGTTCTCTCCAATTCGTCAGATCGAATTCCATCCTGCCCAAGCTTTAAAAAATCACAGCATACACCGTTCGCTTTATACACACGGTGTATTTTTTCATAGGAGGGCTGCTCCAGTGCAAATACTGTATCCTTTCCAAAAAGCTGGACAAGCAGACTGTATAAATATTCCGCCCCAGAGCCGATAATAACCTGCTGGGGACGGACAAAAATTCCATTGCTGCGCGCAAGATAAGAGGAAATCGCTTGGCGCAGCTCCGGGCACCCATGATTGGGAGATTTTACAAGAATGCTGTCGCCGTAATCCAATAAAACCTTACGCATTGTCTTTGCAAGCACTGAATATGGAAATTCACTTTTTACACTATGGGAACGATTCCCGCGCACAGCAGTCTCCGTATACCCTTCCGCCGAGGAAAGAAAATCGCTTTCTTTATAAATCACAAAATATCCGCTGCGCTGACGGGCTTCCACATATCCCTCATCGCATAGCAGCGCATATGCCTGCTCCACCGGAATTACACTGACGCAGGTTTCCTCGGCCAAAATCCGCTTGGATGGCAGTTTGCTGCCGTATCCGTACACGCCGGAGACAATATCCTTTTTCAGTTGTTCATACAATTGCAGATAGGCTGTGCTGCGAATGTTTTTATTAACATAATATTTCATCTGGTTATATAAAAAACTCCCATTTTGGCTATATGATTATTATCAGATATAGTATACTATATTGGTAGTATATTGTAAAGGAGAAAATAAAACATGGAAAAAAGCAGATATGAACTGAATAAAGAACTTGCGCAAATGCTAAAGGGCGGCGTTATTATGGACGTTACCACCCCGGAGCAGGCAAAGATCGCAGAAGCAGCAGGCGCATGCGCCGTTATGGCATTGGAGCGTATTCCCGCTGATATCCGGGCTGCCGGCGGCGTTTCCCGTATGAGCGATCCGAAAATGATCAAAGGGATTCAAAACGCGGTGTCTATCCCTGTTATGGCAAAGTGCCGCATTGGACATTTTGCAGAAGCACAGATTTTGCAGGCAATAGAAATCGACTATATTGACGAAAGCGAGGTACTCTCCCCCGCGGATGATAAATATCACATCGACAAAACAAAATTTGACGTTCCTTTCGTTTGCGGCGCCAAGGATCTTGGAGAAGCACTGCGCCGAATCAATGAAGGCGCATCTATGATCCGTACAAAAGGCGAACCCGGCACAGGCGATGTGGTGCAGGCAGTCCGTCATATGCGGATGATGCAGTCGGAAATCCGCAGAATCGGTTCCCTTGCAGAAGATGAGCTTTTTGACACAGCAAAGCAATTGCAGGTTCCCTATGAGCTGGTGCTTTATGTGCATGAACATAAAAAACTGCCGGTTGTAAACTTTGCAGCAGGCGGCGTTGCCACACCGGCAGATGCGGCCATGATGATGCAGCTTGGCGCCGAGGGCGTATTTGTAGGATCGGGAATTTTCAAATCCGGCAATCCGGAAAAGCGTGCCGCTGCTATTGTCAAAGCAGTCACCAACTACAAGGATGCAGCTATGCTGGCACAGCTATCGGAAGATCTGGGTGAAGCAATGGTCGGTATCAATGAGCAGGAAATTGAGCTTTTGATGGCTGAACGTGGAAAATAAACTAAGGAAGTATGGTAGACCACATGAGAATCGGAATTCTGGCGCTGCAAGGTGCTTTTGTCGAACATGCCGCTATGCTGGATCGGCTCGGTGTACAGCATTTTGAAATCCGTCAGCGCAGAGATTTGGAAAAAGCGTTTGACGGGCTGATCCTTCCGGGCGGAGAAAGCACCGTTATGAAAAAGCTGCTGTATGAATTGGATTTATTGGATCCCCTCATAAAAAAAATACAGGAAGGATTTCCTGTATTCGGCACCTGTGCGGGTCTGATTCTGCTTGCAAAGCAAGTGAACGGCGGGAAGCCCTGCTTCGCTTCTATGGATATCACCGCACAGCGCAACGCATACGGTCGGCAGTTAGGAAGCTTTTATGCCTGTGAAAAGTTTGCTGATACAAAAGCCGTACCAATGACCTTCATTCGTGCACCGTATATTGAAGAAACGGGAAAGGATGTGGAAGTCTTAGCATCCGTTGACGGAAAAATCGTAGCGGCGCGGCAAGATCGGCAACTGGTTACAGCCTTTCATCCGGAACTAAGCGAAGACACAACTGTGCATCAGTATTTTCTGGAAATGATCGGTTAACAGATAAACGAAAAAGCCTCCCTCCAGTAAAGGGAGCAAATATAAAAAGCCCCCCAACAAAGGAAACTCCTGCGTAATACCAAATATAAAAAAGGCTCCCTTGTGCAAAGGGAGCTCCCGCGTAATACCAAACATAAAAAAGGCTCCCTTGTGCAAAGGGAGCTCCCGCGTTAGCGGGTGAGGGATTGTCACCCTTTCATTTTGCTGAATCATAAATTGAATACTCGGTTTGAACAACCCCTCCGAGTTTTGCTGCGCAAAACCCACCTCCCCTTGCACAGGGGAGG
>BLMO01000168.1 GCA_011957885.1 Clostridiales bacterium | reverse complement strand
GGCGGTGATATAGTTGTTCACGCCCTCATGCCGGTATTCATATTCCGTGGCAAGGTCGTTGTTCTCGGTGAGGATAAAGAACGGCAGAAGCCGGAGAGGGGGATTCTTCATTTGGAACATCCCTGCCACCCGCCGCAGCGTATGAAACAGCTCCATTGCTGTGCCATCCGGCAGTTCCAGATCGCACAAGATCAGGTCTATTTCCTCATCCTCAAAAATCCGGCGCTCGGCCTCCCCAATCGAGGAAACCAGAATCAGGTCAAGGCCCTTTTGCAGCATAGCAGCCCGCAGCACTCCGGCGCTGGTATCTTCCGCATGGACAAAGAGCAGCTTATGAAAAGTTGAATCTGGTTCGCCGGATAACTGCCGGTAGGCGTATTCCACCAGCTTATCTTGCAGCAGCAGCCCTTTCATTTTGTCCATGCACAGCGTTGCGCCCCGGCGCATAGCCTCTTGTTCGTAGTCGTCCTTGTCATGGCAGGACGCCAGAATAAAAGGCAGCTCCTTATCTGCGGCCCGCACCTCGTTCAGAAAGTCCATGCCGGAACCATCCGGCAGATCGAGATTACAGCAGACCACCAGCGGCATTTCCTCTTGGATGGCGGCCCGCGCTTCTTTCAGTGTACAAGCCGTTTTCACCGGGTAGCCCCGGTGCTGTAAGTATTTTTGCAGACACCATGTATAGGTGTCGCTGTCATCGATCAGCAGTATCTTTTTCATGTGTCCTCACCCCCAATATTGATTTACCACAAGCATAAACTACAAATGTTACACAAATGTCCGAGGTGCCTTTGATTTCGACAGAAAAACAGGCTGAATTGTTACAAAGCTCGGACATTTCAAAAATTTTTTGAGAAATGGCGAAAAAAGCGGGGCAGCATACGCCGCCCCGCCGATCCCATACGGTTATTCCATCGCCCGCATTTGTTCGATCAGGGATTGTTTTTTCTGTCTACGGATTGTCCATACAGACAAGATCAATTCCATTCCGAACAATACCAGAATGAACAGGCCCATTTCCAAAACCGGGAATTTGTAAGGCACTACATTTCCGGCAAAAGCTCCTATACTCATTTTTCTGCAAGCAAAGATAGAAGCCGGAAGCCCAACGATCAGCGTCGCCAATGTTGCAAAGAGCGCATAGCACAGCCCCTCACAGATGTTCATTTTACATAACTGTTTTTGGGTCAGACCGATGGAACGCAGAATACTGTTTTCCTGCTTTCGGGCTATCTGGTTAGAGAGTGTCGTATTGATAAGGTTGATAACGCCAAAGAGAAATACCAACCATGAAAGTATCTCCATACTGCCAAACGCAAAAGAATTTGTCATTTCTTCATATTCAATCACTGTATTGATTTCATCTAAGGCAATATTACTATGGCTGGCAACAATATTTTTCAATTCAGCTCCCACATAGTCTGTTTTTTTTAGGGTCATTTACAATGCTCCATGAATAGTCAAAAGAGGTGATTTCCGGGTGCAGTTCGTGGAACAACGCTTCTGGTGCAAAAAGAGTTGCCCCATCTAAGTGCATCCTGTCATGTCCTGAATATACCTTTGCAGGAGCGTATAACCCCGATATGGTAACAGAAACGGATGGCTGTTCTTCTCCCAAAGAAATCTCAACCTTTGAACCAACACCCATATCCTCATTCTGCTTTAGCACATTATAGTCAATTACAATACTACGGGAATCTGTTGGCATGGTTCCCTCTGTCAGAGCCGCTTCAACTGCCGCATAATTCTGGTCGGTCAGCATATCGCACATACCACCAGCTTGATGAATCTCTGTTTTATAAGTTGCATGGAGAGATTGCCTGCTTGGAATTATATCTGTAACGCCATCAATAGATAAGATTTCCTGCTTTAATTCCTCATTCAATGGATTTCCCGCTGCCATAACCTTTTCTTCTGTCATTTCAGAATCCAAATAAATTTTATAGTCGCCGTCTGGGAAAAACTGTCTTGCAAGTGCCTCTGGTGAGCGCAGCAAAACAATGGAGGATACCACAAGCAGGATAATTCCGCCCAAACTCAATGAGGCTACAATAGCAACGGTCTTTTTTCGATCACGCTTAAAATTTGCAATTCCCATTGAAACAGGATTGAGCTTGATGTTCTTTTTCCGGCTGCGGATATTCTTTTGTGCCGGGGTAAAACGGACAGCTTCAATCGGGGAAATCCCTGCCGCAATTTTCACCGGCTTACGGATGGAAACAGATACCATGATCCAACTGCTTATGAGTGTCAAAATAAACGCTGCCACATAGGAAACAGCGTTAAATCCTTTAGAAAATAGGAGAAAACCGCCGCATACGCCCAACACTGTACCGATCACAATCCCGATACTGCCGAGTTTGCGTCCCTCCCGCTTTACAATCCGCTTGATTTGTTTTGGCGTTGCACCAATCGTCCGAAGCTGCCCGTAGC
>BLMO01000167.1 GCA_011957885.1 Clostridiales bacterium | reverse complement strand
AGCAGTTAGCCGATTACGCTCCGGCGAAAATCGTCATAGCCGAAAGCTGCTTTGCAGATGTGTCGGCTATGAGAAATGCGCATTATGTCCTAAGAGATAGAAAAATTGAATTGAAACTGGTGTGAGGTGTCGTTGTGAAAGATTTAGAGTCGGGGTATATTTACGCAAAACCATCGCAGTATGAAAGCGTTATGAAAGTTTTATTTGACTTGGAAATATTTCCGATGGAAGAAGATCCAACCGATTTGCAGGATTATATAGATAACTTTAATTTCTCGGAACGATCAGGTAAATTGATTCGGTTTCCCTTATGGTGTTCAGGTAGTGGCAACATGGATTTTCTTGAAAGCAAATTAAGTATGCTGCCGGATTATGATCCAATTAAAAAACTACCGCGAGCAGAAATGGAGTGGAGTAAAATATGAAACTAAAATTCAAAAAGCAGGGCTATCAAACTGATGCAACCGCCGCCGTTGTGGATCTGTTCGCGGGTCAGGAAAAGACAACCTCCACCTTTACCGTCATGCAGGAGAAGCAAGTCAACTTTTTCCAAAATGAATTCGGCATCGGCAACGCGCAGCTTATTGACGATGCCGCCATGCTGGAAAACCTGCACGGTATTCAAAAGCGGTTTAATCTGCCCTTGACGGATGAGATTGACGATAAACGCTTCTGTGTGGAAATGGAAACAGGCACGGGAAAAACCTATGTCTACACACAGACGGTTTTGGAACTGAACCGCAAATACGGCTTTACCAAGTTTATTATCGTTGTTCCTTCTGTGGCAATCCGAGAGGGCGTGTACAAATCCTTTGAGATTACCAAAGACCACTTTGCGGCGCTGTACGATAATGTGCCGTACCGGTACTTTATCTACAATTCCGCCAAACTGTCCGATGTGCGGCAGTTTGCCACCAGCGCCAATATTGAGATTATGATCATCAATATTGACGCATTCAAGAAAGCGGAGAATATCATCAATCAGGCGCAGGATAAACTGAACGGCGAAACTGCCATGCGCTACATACAGGACACCAATCCCATTGTTATCGTAGACGAGCCGCAGAGCGTAGACAACACGCCGAAAGCAAAGGAAGCGATTGCTTTGCTGAATCCGCTGTGCGTTCTGCGCTATTCGGCTACCCACAGAGAGAAAATCAACACGGTATTCCGCTTAACGCCCGTGGACGCTTATCAGATGGGCTTGGTCAAGCAGATTTGTGTGTCCAGCGTATCCGCTGAAAATGATTTTAACAAGCCATATATCCGCCTGCTGGAAGTATCGCAAAAGGACGGCTTCAAGGCAAAGGTACAGATTGATGTGAAAGTGAAAGACGGCAAGGTTGCCCGCAAGACAGTGACGATCAAGCCTAACTCAGATTTGTATGTCCTCTCCGGCGAGCGGGAATTTTATGACGGCTATACCATAGCAGGCATAGACTGCACGCCCGGCAATGAGTGTATCGAGTTTTCCAATACGGAAGTGTTGAGGCTTGGGCAATCTATCGGAGATATTGACGAAAATCTGATCAAACGGGAGCAAATCCGCAAGACGATTGAAATTCATCTCGACAAGGAGCTGTTATTGAACGGCCGCGGGATCAAGGTGTTGTCCCTGTTCTTCATCGACAAGGTGGAGAAGTACCGCGCCGAGGACGGAGGCATGGGCGTCTATGCACAGATGTTCGAGGAATGCTATAACGAGCTGATCAACCGCCCAAAGTATGCCGAGCTGAAAGAAAGATACAGCGACAGTCGCGCCGCGCACAACGGCTATTTTTCGCAGGACAAAAAAGGCGCGTACAAGGACACCAAAGGCGATACGATTGCCGACTATGACACCTACAATACGATTATGAAGGACAAGGAATGGCTTCTGTCCTTTGATTGCCCGCTGCGGTTCATTTGGTCGCATTCCGCGCTGAAAGAAGGCTGGGACAACCCGAATGTATTTCAGGTGTGTACGCTGATTGATCAGAAATCCACTTTTACCTGTCGACAGAAGCTCGGCAGAGGTCTGCGCCTTTGCGTAGACCAAAGCGGCGAGCGCATTGAGGACAAGGATGTCAATTTGCTTCATGTTATTGCCAACGAGAGCTTTGCTGAATTTGCGGAAACCCTGCAGAAAGAGATTGAGGACGAAACCGGACTCAAGTTCGGCATGATCCAAATCAACATGTTCTCCGGCATGGTTTATGAGGAAAAACGGACGGTAGAGAAAACCGTAACACCGACGCAGGCACAGGATATCATCAGCCATTTTGAGATGAAAGGCTACATAGACGATGGCGGCAAGGTCACTGAGTCGCTGAAGCAGGCCGTCATTGAAAAAACAGTGGAGCTGCCGCCGGAGCTGGAACCAGTCAAGGAACAGGTTGTGCAGGTGATCGCACAGTCAGAGGATACCATCGCACCGTCCAGTATAACGAATATAACCTATACTGAAACGGTGACGGAGGAAAAAGAAATCACCTACGATGACGCAAAGGAAATCATCGAGCATTTTGAAAAGAAGGGATATATCAGCAAATCCGGCAAGATGAAGGATACGATGAAAAATGCGCTCCAAACCGGAACGCTGGATCTTCCTGAAAAATATGAAGCTGCAAGACAGCGGTTTGAAAGTATCATTAAGAAAGCTGACAGCAAGCCTCCGATTCGTGATGCCAGCCGTGATGTGGTTGTGAAGCTGAAAAAACAGGTCATCCTGTCTCCGGAATTTATGGAGTTGTGGAACAAAATCAAGCATAAGACCACCTATCGTGTGGATATTGACACAGACGCGCTGATCGAAAGCTGTGTAAAGGATTTTATGGATACGCCCGCCATTCCCAAAATGCGGCTTGTATCGCAGACAGCCGATATTGATATCGCAAACTACGGTGTGACGCATACCGCCAGAGAATTCCGAAGCAAGGATATTCAGAATGACGATATAGACATTCCGAACATCGTGGCGGTGATTAGCGAGCAGACGCTGGTCAATAGGCGGGTTGTACTGGAAATCATCAGGCAAAGTGGCAGAGGAAAAGAAATGCTGCGCAATCCGCAGGCGTTCATCGAGCAGCTTACGGAAGTAATCATAAACAACTGTTATCAGTTGGATATCGACGGCATCAGTTATCAGCGGCTTGCTGGTGAGGACTACTTTACGCAGGAAATATTCGAGACGGAAGAATTCATGGCAAACCTCGATCGAAATGCTGTGGAAGTAAACAAAAGCGTGTACGATTATGTGGTGTACGACAGTTCGACCATAGAGAAGCCGTTTGCCGTTGCGCTTGACAATGATCCCGATGTGAAGCTGTTTTTCAAGATTCCTGAAAGGTTTAAGATACAAACGCCGATTGGTACATACAATCCCGACTGGGCGGTATATCTTACGAAAAATGGTGAGGAAAAGCTGTACTTTGTTTTGGAAACGAAAGGCAGTACCAGTTTCTTTGATCTGCGTACCCGTGAACAACTGAAAATCCATTGCGGCAAAAAGCACTTTAAGGCGCTTGGTGATGATATTGAGATGCAAGTAGCGTCAAAGTGGAAGGACTTTAAATCTACAATTTGATACATTAAAATAGTACGGATAAAAGACCTTGCATTACAAGGTCTTTTATTTTATCTCTAAAAGAAAGCAAAACACAAATTCTCCCCTAAAATGCAACAGCTTTTTTGCAAATTTCCCGCTAAAATAAAAACACAGGAATCATGTCACAGAAACGTATTTAAGGCTAATAAAGCATTAAAGCAATTCGTAAGCAGGTCAACGGACAGGAACAGACAATGTCTGCGAAAGGCTGTGATAAAATGAAGGAAGAAAACACAATACTATTTTATGGATTATGCAAAGAGCGTTCGGTTTGTGAAAACAAGCCGGACGCTCTTTCTATTTATCCTCGACAAAATGCAAAGATATAGAAAAAAGACTATATTTTTGCGACAGCGAACGCTGATGTATTTTGTATCATTGATATGCAATAACGCTGTGTTCTTTAATTCATTGTTAGCTCAGTCGGCAGAGCGCACGGCTGTTAACCGTATGTAAATCCATCACAGGGAGCCAAACAGACAAATCCAAACAAGAAAGAAAGTGAAGTCTTGCAGAAAAGCGAGAAGCAGACACAAAAGCATTGTATAAAGCAAATAAAAATTTTGGCGTGGCAGTATTGCCCCGTATAAAGCAGCTCTGACCGCAGGGTAGTGCTGCCGTGCGGTTGGAGTGATGCTATGAACACGAACCGATACATAAGACTTGATATAGTGAGACGGTCAAAGCGACAACATAATAAAAAAGGCAAAAAACAAAAGGCTCATCCTAAAAAGGAGAAGCCACCAAGCCGAATATCCAACCGTATCGCCAAATTTACTCTTAAAACTTGTAAGGGTAAGTTTGGCTTTTTTCATTATGTACCAGCTATAAGAAACTGTGTCATAGGACGCGGCGGTACAGGCTGTCGCTCTCCGCCACCAGTCAATCGTTTTGAAAAATTCAAATTCGATTGATTGGAGGAACTACAGGTGAAATATGCACCGAAGAAAGTATTCATTTTATTAGACGGCGAATATACAGAGATATCCTATGAGGAACTTTGCTACCTCACTGAAGAAAGCGCTCAATATGCAGACAAACTCTTTATTCCGCTGCATGGGATGCTTATGGAAGTGACTGAAGATACTTACAGGGATTTTTACAGAGATAAGCGCCGTCAGAAATATCTGTATGAGCAGTCAAAGGAAAATGGAGACATCTCCTACGATATGCTTACAACAGACGAATTCAGCGGCGAGGATGTTCTGATTGACAGCAGCGAAGATATTGCCACACAGGTTGAAAACAAAATCATGGCGGACAAGTTGAAGAAAGTGATTTTTACTTTGACGGAAGAAGAACAGCTTTTGCTCTATCGGCATTATTACGCAGACACTTCCGAAACAGAGCTTGCTCCCTTGTATGGCATATCCCAGCAGGCAGTTAGCAAACGGCTTGCTAAAGTTCGAGCCAAGCTGAAAAAACTATTAGAAAATTAAAATTTTTGGTTGTAGCCCCCTTAACTTTTCGGCATGGAAAGTGAGGGGGCTTTTCTTTCGCCTCCGATGTTCCTTGAAAACCGAATAGCACAGCGCATCTTTTACCTTCCTTCTGCTGTCGGGAAACTGACAAGCCACATGAGTTTAACTCAGACGATACGGCGCATCCGTACCGAAGGCCATGACAGGCAGAAGTATTAAAGATACTTGCGTCCAGTCCTAAAGCCGAGCGTTGAAGCAGAGTGTAGTGCTAAACGAGCAAATATGTGAAAGCATATTTGACCGCAAAGCTATGCTTTGCGAGCCGTCGCAGCAAAGGAGGGCGCCTCGCAGAGAACCTGGGAGGGGTGAAATTCCCATGAGGCTTGAAAGGCACAGCCTTTCATCTGCACAAGCCGGAAGATGCGTTCCCAAAAGGAGCATAGGCTCCTGCATCCGAGGGGTGGCGTGGTTCAAATATTGGATGACAACAAAACGATTGATACAAGAACTACAGGCTGTCGTTTACCCTTTTTCAGATGGACGACAGCCTTTTTTACTTACGGAGGCAAAAAATGCTTGAAATTAAAAGAGGCGAAATCTATTACGCCGAGCTGTCGCCTGTGGTCGGCAGCGAACAGGGCGGTAACCGTCCTGTTGTCATTTTACAGAACGACAAAGGAAATCTGCACAGCCGCACCACCATCATAGCGGCCATCACAAGCGAATTGGAGAAACCCCATCTGCCTACCCATGTCATTTTTACAGCAGACTGTATGGAAAAGACATCTATGGTACTGCTGGAACAAATCAGAACCATAGATAAATCTCGGCTTGGCAATTATGTCGGAGTGATGGATACGCAAACAATGCAGCGGATCGACCATGCCATTGCGGTCAGCTTTGGACTTGCATACTTAGGGGGTAAAAAATGAGTAAAGATCAAAACAACGCATCCTTTGCTTACAGCGTGAATCTGTTGCGATTATTGCTCGGCATGAAATGCATCACCGAAGAAGAATACGAGAAAATCGTCCGTATCAGTGCTGCATATTATGAAACAGAAAAAATTTATGTCTGAAATGATAAATCTCCCCATTTATGCGATTCTCGCTGGACTGACTCGAACTCTTGTGGTATGGTTGATGTTGCCAAAAGGCAAAAACAAAGAAAGGAGCAAAAGCAATGCAAATAACGGAAATTACACCGGTAAAACAGAAGTCAGACAAACCCATCCGATTAGCAGCTTACTGCCGGGTATCAAGTGATTCCGAAGATCAGCTTCATTCCTTCGCCACGCAGATCAGATACTACAGCGAGTATGAGAAAAGACATCCCGAATACACGCTGGTGGATATCTATGCGGACGAAGGACTGACCGGAACTGACATGAAAAGGCGGGACGAGCTGAACCGTTTGATCCGTGACTGCAAAAAGGGAGAGATCGACCGCATCATCGTCAAGTCGCTCTCCCGATTTGCGAGAAATACCGAAGAATTGCTGACCACTCTGCGGTTGCTGAAAAGCATCGGCGTCAGTGTGTATTTCGAGGAACAAGGCATCGATACCAACAAACTGAACAGCGAAATGATCGTAACATTCCCCGGTATGACAGCGCAGCAGGAAAGCATGTCCATATCGGGGAATATGCGTTGGAGCTATCAGAAACGAATGGAGTCGGGAGACTTTAACTGCTGCGCGCCCGCATACGGTTACAGCCTGATCAATGGGCAGCTTGTTCCAAAGGAAGAAGAGATGCAGGTAGTGCGCCGGATTTTCAGTTTGTACCTGCAAGGCGTAGGCACACAGAACATCGCCAACCTGCTCAACGAAGAAGGAATACCAAGACGGTACAGCCAAAAGAAATGGTACGATACTACGATCCAATATATCCTTACCAACGAGCGATATATGGGAGATGCTCTCCTGCAAAAGTCCTTTACTACCGAAACTTTGCCATTTCGGAAGGTAAGAAACAAAGGGCAGCTTCTGCAGTATTATGTAGAGAACAGCAATCCCGCTCTTGTGGGAAAGGACACATACAAAGCGGCACAAGAGTTAATGCGGTCAAGAGCATCAAACAAAGGCTGTAAGAGAAAACCGGCTCCGCTGACCGGAAAGCTGCGATGCCCCAATTGTGGCATGGCCTTCCGTCGACAGCTTACAAACGGAAACATGTATTGGCTTTGCAGAGGGAAATCCGCAGGTAGAACCGATTGCAGGTACAGGCGGGTACGGCAGGACGCCGTGTATGATACTTTTATAATGATGGTCGACAAGCTGACGGATAACCGTAAAGAACTGCTCGAGCCGCTGATTCAGCAGATCGAAACCATGCAGGAAAAAACAAGTGGAATCCAAGACAAAGTGCGGCAAATCGATAAAGAAATTGCAGACCTTGCCGCACAGAATCGTGTCATTACAAGACTTCACACAAGCGGAATTCTTCCTGCTGCCGAATACACGGCACAGACGGCTGAGATCGGCAACGAGATTACTGCCTTACGGATAGAGAGAAAAAAGAAACTTTCCGAGGATGAAGATGACGCATGGCTCGAAAGTCTCAGAGAACTGAGCGAAATCCTTGAAGAAACGGAGCTGACAACCGAATTTGATGCGGAACTTTTCGGACAGATCGTCGAGAGCATTACAGTGGATGATTACACCCAGCTTACCTTTCATCTGCTCGGCGGGGTTAAACTGACCGAAAAAATAGGTGAGAAAGGATGGTGCCGAAGCGCATGAAGAACCGCAATCTCCCTTATGGATATGCTTTTATTAAAGGGCGCATCACTGTTCAGCCACAGGAACAAACAGTCGTCACAGAGATTTACGACAGCTACCTGTCTGGCAAATCCCTGCTGAATATTGCACAAGACCTCAACGCACAGAGCATCGAATTCATGCCTGCCGTCATCGGCTGGAACAAGGCAAGGATCAAGCGTATTCTTGAAGATGCGCGATATCTTGGAGATGAAATCTATCCTGCCATCATCCCGAAGAAAACATATGATACTGTTCAGATAATCAAAGATACGCGAAACACGCAGAAAGACATTGACCGGAAAGCGACCATCTTTCAAATTGCCGTACCTGTCATATGCCCTATATGTGGCAGCGAGATGCGGCGCAGCAGCGATAAACGAATGAAATGCAATCAGCGATGGACTTGCAGAAATGATGACTGCCGAAAACGGATCGCTGTATCCGATGAGGCACTGATCAGCAGCATCACGGAACTTCTGAATCGTGTCATTGCCGATCCCGAAATGGTATATATACCAAAGCCTGTGGATCAGGAACCAAGCAAAGAACTTCGCAGGCTGAATCATGAAATAGAAAGAACACTCGAAGGATTCTCCACCCAAAAGGAAACACTTAGAAAACAACTGCTGCAAAGCGTGTCTCTCAAATATGAGGGCATCGACAATGCAGTGTATATAGCAGGGCGATTGAAAGCGGACTTTGCGAATGCAAGTCCGCTTTCCGTTTTTTCACCCGAATTATGTAATCGAACTGTCAACGAGCTTCGGCTCTGTGAGAACGGAACGGTTATCCTTATACTTACAAATGGTCAGCAGATCGGAAAGGAGCAATGCGATGCAAGCGACAGCAGTACAGCAGCCGACAAGAGTGGTACGCAAAATACAGCCGACCATTGACACGGCTAAACAGCTAAAGAAAGAATACCGACAGCTACGGGTAGCCGCCTACTGCCGCGTATCCACCAAGCAGGAAGAACAGCTTAACAGCTACGAGGTACAGGTCAAGCACTACACCGAACGAATTCAAAGCGAACCGAAATGGATGCTGGTCGGGATTTACGCTGACAAAGGCATTACCGGAGCAAGCGTCAAAAAGCGTGATGAGTTCAACAAGATGATCCGCAAATGCAAGCAAGGCAAAATCGACATGATCATCACCAAATCCATCGCACGCTTCGCACGAAATACGGTGGATTGCTTACAGAACACAAGAATGCTCAAGGACTTAGGCGTGGATGTGTATTTCGAGGAACAAGGCATTCACAGCATCGATCCTGGCGCGGAGTTTTATATAACCATATACGGGAGTATCGCGCGGAGTGAATCCGAGAACATCAGCGTAAATGTGAAATGGGGCAAGGCGCAGAGCGCGAGGGAAGGAAAAGTATCCTTCCACTACAAAAACTTTCTCGGCTACCGCAGAGGAGAGGATGGACAACCTGAAATTGATCCCGAACAGGCATCAATCGTTCGGCTGATTTATGAGAAATTCCTCGCAGGAGACAGCTACAGCACTATCGCACAGTACCTCATGGAGGATGGAATTCAAACACCGGCAGGAAAGGAAAAATGGAGTGAATCGACCATCCGGTCAATCCTCTCCAACGAACGATACAAGGGCGATGCGGTCATCAACAAAACATTTATCACCGACTGTCTAAGTAAAAAGGTACAGGTCAATAAAGGCGAGCGTCCCAAATACTATGTAGAAAACAATCATCCCGCTATCATCGACGCCGCCACCTTCAGCAGAGTGCAGGAGGAGCGGGCAAGGCGTTCCGGCAAGCGGAAGGTCAAGCAGGTTGGCACAAAAACCGAACAAGGCAAATACTGCGGAAAATATGCGCTGACGGAGCTGCTCCTCTGCGGGGAATGCGGAACACCATACCGCCGATGCACATGGACAGTAAAGGGAGAAAAGAAAATCGTATGGCGTTGTATTAGCCGGCTTGACTACGGTAAGAAATACTGTCATCATTCGCCGACTGTAGAAGAAAGCGTAATCCAAAACGCCATCATGAATGCCATACAGAAAGTAGCGAAACAGAATGCAGAGGTACTGAAAAACCTCAAACTGCACATCGGCATGGGACTGGATGCGGAAGAAACCGAGGACAAAAGCCTTGACATCCAAATACGGATCGCTGAAATAGATGCCGAATTCAAAGCGATGCTAAATGCGGTATCTGCACAGACAGCCGACACTTTTGACGAGAGCAGGGTGTCCACACTCATGGATGAGAAAAACAAGCTGCTCGGACAGCTGGAACAAATTGACGCTTCTAAGCAAAAGCGTGAAAGTGCGAAATCAAGGCTTGATGAGATTTACACTATCCTCGACGGACTGAAGAACCACCCGATGAAATTTGACAATCAGATATTGCGGCAGATTCTCGAATGTGTTATAGTTGAGTCGAAAGAACAGATCAAGGTGATATTTGTTGGCGGGATGGAAGTGCGGGAACAGCTTGTTAGGTAAATAACAATGGCTAATAACAAATGGGAAAACATATGTTGTTAGATATTGACAAGTTGAAATATTTTATATACTATTAAATATGTATAAGATGTTAATGATTATCCTGCAATAAAAAAGCTATATTGAGAATAAATTGAATATAATAAAGTTTTATCTTCAGTTGTATCTATTAAAGATGAATGTTCAAAGTGATAAAAATAGGAGGAAATAATATGGCTAATATAGAAAGTATTAAGCAGAAAATACTCCAACTTGATCCAGGAGCTTTTCAAAACATGTGTGACACTTATTTGTGTAAATCTGGATATTCAAATATCGTTTCTCTTGGTGGGGAAGCAGGAACTCGAAAAACTACGCGAGGTACCCCGGATACTTATTTTATTACTGATGATGAACAGTATATATTTGTAGAGTATACAACACAAATAAAAAATCTATTTGCAAAGATTAAGGATGATCTTGTGAAATGTTTAGATGTTGCAAAAACTTCTATTCCTCATGATAAAATAAAGGAAATTATATATTGTCATACATCGTCTAATATCACACCATCTCAAGATAATGAAATAAAAAAACTATGTCAAGATGCCGGAATAAAACTTTCTGTTATAGGTATTGATACACTGGCGGAGGATCTATACCTTAATTATCCTGATTTGACGCGGGATTTTTTAGGAATTTCTATAAGTACCGATCAAATTCAATCGTATGATGATTTTATTAAATGTTACAATGCAAATAAAATGGCGGCCCCGATTAATACTGAATTTTTATTCAGAGATGAGGAAATTGAAAAAATTAATTTAGCGTATCAAACGGTTGATGTTGTGATACTTAGCGGAATGGCTGGTACGGGAAAAACACGGTTGGCATTACATTATGCCAAGAATTATTCAGAACACTTAAATGCAAAATTATATTGTATTCATAGTAACGCTCTGCCAATTTATGACGATTTGAAACTTTATATAGATAAACCGGGGAGTTATTTTCTTTTTGTAGATGACGCGAATCAATTATCTGGATTGCATCATGTTATTCGTTATGTAAACAAAAATGCTGAGGGATATAATATAAAAATCCTGATTACAGTAAGAGACTACGCCCTACAAAAAGTAGTAAAAGATATTCAGGAAATTAGTTCTTATGAAAGTATTTTAATTAGCGTATTTAATGATGATCAGATCAAAAATATACTTAAATCTGCATTGAATATTACCAATTCAATATATTTAGATAGAATTGTAAGAATTGCTGAAGGTAATGCGCGTCTTGCCATGCTTGCTGGGCGATTAGCTTGTAATACAGATTGTTTGAATTCGATTGCTGATGCATCACAATTATATGATAATTATTTTGGCTGTCTCTTTAAAAAAGATGAACTATTTTCGGATAAATATATATGTATCACAGCAGGAGTTGTTGCCTTTTTAGGGGCAATACATCTTGATCATATAGATACATTTCTTCCAATTTTACTGAATAAGGGAATCAATAAGGAAGCATTTGTTGAAAATATTAAGGAATTGCACGAACAAGAATTTATCAATGTTTATAGTGACAAGGCGGTTCAATTTTCTGAACAATGTTTAGCTAATTACTTAATTAAATATGTTTTCTTTGACAAAAAGTTGCTGAGTCTATCAGAAATGATTGATGTGTGTTTTCAAACGCATCGGGAACGAACCATATCTTCCATTAATACTTTGCTTTATATTTTTCATAACAAAGAACTTTTCAGTTTCGTACAAAAAGAGGTTTTATTTATATGGAATAAATTGTTTCGTGAAGATTCTCCTTATTACTTTGAATTCGTAAAATCATTTTTTCTCCTCAACCCAACAGAAACTCTGTTACTCCTAAAAAATAAAATAGATAAGGAAAAACGTGTTAATATTAGCATTTCCGATATAGATACCGATGAGGGCAAGAATGATGAAAGTATAAGCGATGATATTATTAATATTTTAGGTGGATTTGCGGATATGGAGGACTTTCCTGCCGCTTTGGATTTATTTTTTCAATACTACTTAAAGCGCCCGGACTTGTATATGCAGTTTTATCATGCCGCTAAACGAAATTTTGGAATAAGTGAAGAATCTTCTTATAATGATTGTGATACACAAATAATATTTTTTGAAAAAATAAAAGAATATTCTAACAATTGGGAGGATGAATTTGTAACGACGCTTTTTTTAGATATGTCAAAAGTGTTTTTGAAATTGACTTTTTCTCCAATAAAAGGTGGACGCAAAAATACATTTATGATATATCGTATATCGTTAAATGCATCGGAGGGGGTCAAAAACTACCGTAAACTAATTTGGGAATCTTTTATTGATATTTGCAAAAAGGAAAGATACAGAGAAAAAATCAGAAAAGCAATGATTTCCTATGGTAATAATATCGAAGAAACAAGTCAAGCAGTTTTGAATTTTGATTTTCCATATGTAAAATCAATTATGGCATCTTATTTTCCCACATGTGATTTATCAAACAGTCTTTTAGCCAATCGTTTAAAAAATGTTTTTACTTATGCGAATATTTTTTGTATGGATTTTTTTGCTTCATATTTTGACAACAAGCAATTCCGTATATACATGCTTTTAAGAGGGCCTGAACCTCGAACAGATATTGATTATCATACTATAAAAGAATTAAAACATAAATCTATCGAACAATATATATCTAAATGCAGTTTAGAAGATATTAAGCAATTGATCGATGTTTGTAATATCGTTAAGTCAATCGATAATAATGATGAGTGGGAAATCAGTGATGGATTAGGAAGTATCTTTAATATAATCGAACAGGATACCGATTATTATGTTGAGGCAATTAAATATTATATCAATAAAGACACTCCCTATGATTTACATCCATGCAAATTGGTGAGTTCTCTTTTTTCATTACTTTCTGAGTCGGAAGTATTTGAATTACTGAGTAGCGCTGAATATAGTCAAAAAAATTCATGGTTATATGCGTATTATCATGAGTTGCCCAAAGAATTAATTACAGAAAAACACATGCAATGTTTATATGATTTTTTATCCGATCCATCTGACAGGTTTATTATATTATCGCCACTTCGTGATATAGACTTTTTAGATAAATATAGTAGAATAGATAAGCATGTTTTGATAAAAAGCTGTAGAATTATTTTAACGAAAATGGAATACTCTCCTTTTATAGTAAACATATATTTTGCGCTTTTATTCAACCAATATCATGATACACCACAATCGGTTGTTCAAAATTTCAACTCGGATCTTGGTTTGCTTGAGGAAATTTATTTTGCAATGTTAAAATATGATAGAAATTTTGACTATGACGGTTCTTACTTAAGAAATATTTATTTAGCGACTCCGTCTGTTTTGGATGAATATATAGACTTCTTAAAAAATGATTCCAATCATATTTCTATCGATGGCTGCCAAGAGCGAAACAGATGCTTTTTTGAATTGGATAATTTTGCGGAAATATATAATAAAATTATCAATCAGTTAATCGACAAAATTCAATATCCCCAAATCACTTTTCCGCATTTCTTGAAATCTATTTTATTACCTGTTGAAAAGAGTAATCATTTATTAGAAAAGCAAGATTTCTGGATTAAAGAGTATATTCAGTTATATGCTTCTAATTGTACAAAAATGTTTTGTTTGTTTAATGCTATTTCAGAGCTATCGATTCACAGAAAAAAAGGCTACATTTCTATATTTCTTGAAAATAACAGCTCGTTTGAAGATTTTAAAAATATTCCTTTAATACCAACATCCTGGGGAGGATCAGGCAGTTTGATCCCAATATATGAAAGGTGGATTGAATTTTTAGAATCATTACTTCCGGAATTAATAGGGTTACAGTGGATAGAGCATAAAAATTATGTTCAAAGGGAGATTAGACATGTAAAAGAGATAATTGTGCAAGAACAAATCGAGGAAATTTTAAGAGGTTAAACTTGAAGATATCATTGAAATCTGAACCCCTGCGGTTTGGATGCCAATGGCGTTTTCTTTACAACCCCCAATTTATCCGTTTGTTTCAAGGCAAATTCCTGTTCCTTCTGTTTCGGAGCCTTGCATGGTGAGAGTTTAAATCCCTCAGCTGAAACTCAAAAATATCTTTTTTATAGTGCTTAGACATCTGAAAACACCATTGCAATCTGAACCCCTGTGGTTTAGACTGATGGTGTTTTTCTTTATAAATCCAGTATTTATGCGGCTTTTCGAGGTCGCATTTTCTTTTTGTCAGCTGGGCCAAAAACAGAAAAACTCAAATTTTACAATCCAAAGATTTAAAACAAACCTTTTCGAACCCATCAGTCTATCCGCACATGTCTCATAAATCCGTTAATTTCAAGGCATATTCCTCTTCCTTCTGTTCGGGTGTCTTGTATGGCAGTTTTTTGTGTGGCCGTTTAGTATTGTAGAAAACCATGTACTTGTCCACCGCACGTCGAAAGTCTGATTCCAAACGGTATTTCGTCCGATACAATTCCTCACGTTTCATTTAAGAAAAGAACGATTCCACCACTGAATTGTCATACGGCACGTGCGCACGCGAAAAAGAATGCGTGATGTGTAATGACCGCATATAGTCGTTCATCGTTTTTGAACGATAGTTACCGCCACGGTCGGTATGAAAGATCAAACTTGAATCAGGCTGACGTGCTTTATATGCAATTTGAAAGGTTGATTTTATAAGCTGCGTGCTGTTGGTCTTGCCGATTTTATATCCCACCACCATACGAGAGAATAGATCTATAATCACGCAAATATAATAAGCGTTTTCGCCGTACTTGAAATAGGTAACATCGCTAACCCATACTTCGTTCGGCTTGCTCGTGTCAAACTCTTGGTTAAGGTGGTTTTTGTATTTGCGTCCTTCGTCCTCGTACAGCTTTTTGGCCGACTGGCGAATGCTGACCAACCCCATATCACGCATAAGCGTGCGCACCATTTCATTACTGATTTTGAATCCTTCACTTTTCATTACAGCCGCAATCTTAGCCGCATCGAAGATCTGATTGCTTTCGTCGTAGATCTCCTGTATGCGAAGCCGCAATTCCTCTTTGCGTTTCGCATACCACGTGTTGTCTTTCTTATTGCGGAGAACGTGGTTATAAAATGTTCCTCGGGAAATGTCAAACGCATTGCAAATTACGTGTACGTTATATTTTCTGTAAAGCTGTTCGGCGGCATACAACCGCTGCTTTAACGGCGACTTCGGAGTGCAGGTTGCGGATTTGAGGATTTTAACGATATCTTCCAGACGTGCGACCTTGTTTTCAAGCAAATGAAAATTGCGGATGTCCACCGTTCTCCTATTGGCAGCGTTCTGCTCCTCTTGGTAAATGCGTAACCAACTGTAAAAGGTGCTCTTGGGGATGCCGGTGTCGGAGAGGATGCGCGCAGACGGTTCACCGGAAATAACACGGTCAATGACCGCTTTCTTTTCTTTTTGGGTGTAAGTTCTCATATTTTCAACTCCTATATTTAATGCATTGAAACAATTTTACGACATTTTCTGTAAGAATGGAAGAAATGCAGAAATATGATATAATAAAATAAAAATCCCTAAACCATCTTAACCGTTTGTGCGTTCCAACGACTATATATATGAAGGCGCCTGAAAACGGAAACGGAGGAACAAATGGACAGTATAAAACTTGAGCAACTGATTACCGAGAATATGAAGTCTATCTTCGGCTTTGCTCTAACAAGGATTGGCAATGTAACTGATGCCGAATATCTTGCAAGCGATATTCTCTATGAGATCATAAGATCTGCGAAAAACCTAAAGGGGGAAGAACGTTTTTACGGCTTTATGTGGAAGATTGCAGAAAATGTCTATATGGAGTTTCTTCGCAAAAGATCTAAAAGCGCGAATCGGACTATGGAGCTCGACGAAAATATTGCTGACGAAACGGAGTCCGCTTTAGAAAAAATCATCAAAAAAGAAGATCTAAATCTGCTCCGCAGAGAACTGTCCTTATTATCAGGGCAATACCGCGATGCAACAGTTTTATACTACATTGACAACCTCTCCTGCTCCGAAGTAGCAGACAAATTACAGATCAGTACAGAAATGGTGAAATATTATTTGTTCCGTGCACGAAAAATTATCAGAGAGGGTATGAACATGGAAAGATTATACGGAGAAAAAAGCTATTGCCCTAATATTTTTGAAATTGATTTTTGGGGAACAAAGGCGGGAGATGACCGCGAATATCGTGATTTTCAAAAACGAAAGATGAAAGGAAACATTTTGCTTGCGGCATATTACAGCCCTGTAACAATTCAAGAGATCAGTATTGAACTTGGTGTTGCTCTCCCGTATCTTGAAGACGAGATCAAATTGCTCATTGACCGACAGTACCTTGTCTGCAACAACGGAAAGTATCTGACGAATATTCCGATCTTCACACTTGATTGCACGAAAACCATTGACGGAAAGCTGAAAGAGCTTACCGAGGATACTGCTAAAAGGTTTATCTTGGTGGCGGATGAATTTGAGGCACGTTTTGGAGAACGCTTTTCTGATGAAAATCTTGCTCGTTGGCAAAAGATTCTCTTGTGTATTCATTGGTCTCTGATTGATACCGAAAATAATTTGGCGACGAACTATGGAGAGTTGCCGAATGATGCTCCTTATTCTCTTGTAAACGGTGGCGGAGGAAGTGGCATTATTTGGGGCAGAAGTACAGAGAATGTTGTAGGTGATAAGCTTCCAAGAGGAATCCAAGGTATTTATAACGGTACACCTTCCGGTGACGGTCGCGGTAGCGTGATTGCAATGAATTTTAGACAAACGCTGAACGCTCAACACTTTGAAGACCATATGACTGACCCAGTAGTCTGCGCAGCAGTGGATTGCTATGAATATTTACCAAAGGATTGGAAGGAACGTCTTGCTAAGCTCGGATACATTGATAACGGCAAAGCAAATTTTGCCGTGTGGACAGCCGAAGAATACGATAAGCTTCGTGAGATTCTTGGCGAATGTACTTCTGTTGTATCGGAACTTAACCGCAAAACTTCTGAATTTGCCGCAAATGTAACCGCAGATCTTGCTCCTACACACATTCGCAAAACAGCAGAGTATGTTGGTGCGTTTGTATACCGCTTTAATTCTATTGAAAACTTGGTGAACACATTATTTGGTATGGGTTGGCTGAAAGTTACCCACGATAAAGAAAAGCCTGCTATTTGCGTTGTAAAAAGTTAAAGATGCATGCTCATCTCAAAGAGATAATCATCTGCGTTATGTATATTTCGTATTTTGTGAGAGTTCGAATTCATACGAAAAACTGCTGAAAATATCTTTTTTGTAGCCCATAGACATCAAGAGACACCATTGAAATCTGAACCCCTGTGGTTTAGACTGGATGGTGTTTTTCTTTATAATCCTAATATTTAAGCGGTTTTTCAGAACCGCTTTTCCTTTTTGCCATTTGGACTGAAAAAAGAAAAATGCAAATTTTAATACGAAAAAGTCAACAGTGAATGTTTTTGAACCCGTTAGTCTATTGTACTATTTTCACACAACCTCTTGTTTTAAGGCATATTCTTGTTCCTTTTGTTCGGGAGTCTTGTATTGCAGCTTTCGATGTGGGCGTTTGGTATTATAGAATACTATATACTTGTCCACCGCATCGCGGAAGTCCTTTTCCGATTTGTATTTTGTTCTATACAGTTCCTCTCTTTTTAAGGAGGAAAAGAATGACTCTATAACAGAATTATCATACGGGACATAAGGTCGTGAAAATGAATGGGTAACATCCAAAGACTTCAAGTATTCTGCCATCGTTTATGATGCATAATTAAATCCTCTGTCAGTATGATAAAGTAAATCAGAAGGTGGCTGTCGCTTCGAATATGCTTGCTGGAAAGTTGACTTGACGAGTTGTGTGCTGTTTTTATTTCCGATTTTATATCCGATTACCAAGCGGGCGTATAAATCCATGACTACGCAGATATAAAAGGCTTTGTCATGAAACTTGAAATATGTAACATCGCTTACCCAGACTTTGTTTGGTGCATTCGGATCAAACTCTTGATTGAGATAATTTTTGTGCTTTCGCTTTTCCTCATCGTATAGTTTCTTTGCCACTTGACGGATACTGCCGATCCTCATATCTTTCATAAGAGTACGCACCATTTCTTCACTTACTTTGATACCTTTATTCCGCATAACGGCGGTTATTTTTCCTGCACCAAAGATTTGATTGCTTTCATCATAAATTTCCTGTATTCGTATACGCAGTTCTTCTTTGCGCTTTGAATACCACGTGTTGTCTTTTTTGTTACGGAAAATATGATTGTAGAATGTACTTCTTGGGATATCCAGTGCATCGCAGATCATGTGGATGTTGTATTTCCCATGCAACTGTTCGGCGGCATACAGTTTTTCTTTTAGTGGTGACTTGGCTGTACAAGTAACCGATTGCAGGATTTCGATCATTCCTTCCAGACGGGCAACTTTGTTTTCGAGCAAATGAAAGTTACGGATGTTAATGAGTTTTCGGTTGCAATTTTCTTGCTCTTTTTTATATGCTTTCAGCCAACTGTAAAATGTGCTCTTGGGTATGCCGGTGTCGGCAAGAATAGTCGCAGATGATTCGCCGTCGGATAGATAGCGATTAAGAATTATTTGTTTTTCATTGTTACTGTACTTTCTGTTCATACTATCATCTCCTTCAGGATGATTATATCATAATGGTTTGTAAAGGCTTTTCACATATGGTATAATGAATTTACTGAATAGGAGTCAACATATTTGAATCAAGTATGTTTATAGTGCAGATCGATAAATGCTATTGTAAGGAGGTATATTTTCATGTGTATAGTGGCATCCGGGCTCACTGGCAAAATATTGGATATAATAATCAGCTTGCTGTTAGATGCAGTAAAAAGTAGAATTACAAATTTTAAAGAGCAAAATGAATTGAAAAAACATTTGCAGGATTTAGTAAATTGGTATCAGGATTATGCTGTACAGCATGAAATGACGATCGTGGACAGTCAGGCGTTTGAGGATTACCTCAATAACTTTAATATAATCGAGCATTTTCTTGATTATATTATTCAGCCATCTGAAGTCGAAGAAACATATTTGCAATCACGCTGCGAAGATGTAATTACGTATCTAAGGAAGCGTTATGCTCAAGAAGGCAGAAATATCACCTTTGATGATAAATGTTGTGTAAAAGAAGTAATTACACATATTTTTTCTTCAATGCGAGATTATTTTACAGGAAAGATAAAGGTTAGCGATAGGGGACTATATTATATCGAAAATCAAATAAATTCTAAGGTTGACTCTATAAATAATACTGTTCATGCAATTTATGGTGCATTGCAGCCGCCGCAGCATTCTATCGAAAAAAAGATATACCAAATGCCACAGAACACAATATTACGCTGTGCGGCACTGTACCAAAATCTGCAAGAGGGATTTTCTTTGCCTGATTATTCTGAAGAACTGATAGAGATATGTAAAAGAGAAAAGCATGTAGTTTTGTTAGGAGAAGCCGGGGGTGGGAAAAGTATTGCAATACAGCAATTGGCGGCTAAGGTGTATGAAACGATATACTATCCGCTGCTATATAATTTGAATCGTTATGTGGATGAGTCTATCCAACAAATAATCGAAGAAGAATATCCTAGTAAAGATTTTGGTAAACTCTTTTTGATTTTTGATGCCTTTGATGAAATAGAAGATAAGCATAAAAACACATTTGCAAGAAGATTAAATACGTTTTCTGAAAAATATAAGGAAACGATTATTATAATTACGTCAAGAAATAATTTTTATAGATTTTCCGATAACAGTGAGGAAGGTCTATTTAAATCCTTTAAAGAATATGGAATTGTTCCGTTATGTCAGAAAAATATTGAAACTTATGCAGTGGATAATGACATTTCTCCACAGGACTTTTCAACTGAAATAAACAATCAGAACCTGCATGATATTGCTGTTATTCCATTTTATTTAAGAGAACTTGTCAATATATATAAGCGCAACAATGGCTTGCCAGAAAAGTCAGATATTATGCAGGAAATAGTACGAAATCGTTTTGACAAAGATTGTACTAAGTATGCAACTACAAAAGAGATAGAGGATTATGAATTTCAAATATTTTTAAATCTTCAAAAGTTGGCATTTGGAATACAATGTTTCAATACGAAAAATTTATCTAATGTTGACTACCAAAAGCTATTTCCGAATAATGATGAACGGACTCTAATTAAATATTCGGGTATTTTTTCAAAAAACGAAAAAAATGAATGGAGCTTTGAACACAATATATTTCGTGAGTATTTAACGGCGCAATTTCTGAATCAGTTACAATTTGAAGACATTGAAAAGTTGGTATTCAATAGACAAGGTAAGATCATTACATCATGGATCAATGTATTGTCATTCTTAGTACTGATCCGTGAAAACAGCGATCTTGTAGATTTACTCATCGAAAAGGATCCGGAAATACTGATTCAATTTGAAACAAGCCGCATAGATGAAGCAACCAGAGCGGACTTAGTCATAAAACTTCTGGACGGATTTTCTCAAAAAAATGTATGGATTACTCATGGACTGAACAGCGCTGAAAGGGTCGCAAAATTCGGGCAATCGAAAAAGTTATGTGAATATTTGCTGGATCAAATTTCAACGCAGAGCAAGTTCAGAGCGCTCAGTAATGCTTTGATTGTTCTATCCGAATTTACAAATTTATACGGTATGGATAAACAAGTACAGCAGATTTTGTTTGATTGCCTTCGATCGCATGATATCAGAAATTATGAAAAGGGAAGAGCGCTTGCTGCAATAGTATCTCTTGGACTTTCTTCCGATGTTATTACATTATATTTGGCAGATCATTTTCAAGACGATGCGGAAGGATTTTATGTTCTGCAGGTTTTGCGGTATTTAAAAAGTGTGCATCTGTGCGAAGCACATATAGACTATTTTATAGAAGCGTTCAAGCTGGCAGAGAAGAATAGGGAGGATCAGTACGGCATTCGATTTGAAGTTTTGAATGCTTTTTGCGAGGTACGCGATCCTGCCTGTTTATGTAAGATTATTTTTACGATCGCACAAAGACATGATATATTTTCTATAGAACATAAGTATTGTGGGAAAATAATGTCTAATGCAATAGCATCTTATAATCAAGGAAATATAGTTTTGCTTGATACGGTCATTGGAGCATTTCTGGAATCTGCGTTTCAACATAATGGGTTTTCAAAAGAGTGCATTACTTTCTTTGAAAAAACAGGAACTAAGACTGTTGCCTTTATGAAAATTGCAGAAGATAAATCGGAAGAACAAAAACTTTGGGCTGGATACTTGTTAAAAGCACTTGGTGATGCCGATTGCTACGAATGTTTGCTGGCAGAATATAAAAATGATCCGCAAAGATACAAAGAATTAGTGAATGAATTAGCAAGCAGATTTCATTTCGATGATCCTTGGTATAAAGATTATAAAGCGGCACTACTCGAACGCGGGATCAGCTTGCCGAAAGAAACGCAGTATTTTGATCATGATGCAGCAAGGGAAGAAGGATATCAAATATACTTTAATGCGCTATTTGATAAATCAGAATACTGTAGTCTTGTGGAAAAATTGGTAGTCAAATCTGGAAATAAAAAAATTACTTTTTCTGAACTAAAAAATTTCAGATTTGACTTTTTTGAATATAGCAGCAGACCCAAGTTTGTAGAATCCTCTACTTTGCGTCAGATATACTATAACTTAGGAACAGATGATGATAGTAATAACAGAATTGTTCTTGATGCCATTTTACATGTGGAAAATTGGAAACGATTCATTGCAAGACAGGCATATAAAATATTGCGGCATGACAATAAAATTACAATAAGCGATTGTCAAAAAGAATATTTTCAGGCATACTGCAATGAATTGCTTGCTTGTATGGATTTCAGTAAAGACTTCAGCGATAACGATACTGGGGGAATCACTTATACTTATGCCGGGCTATACTTTATTTTCTTTTCTGATTTTTTTGATTTTCATTACGAGAAAGACATATATTTGAAAATGCTGCTTGTTCCTCCACGCTTCTTTAAAAAACAGGAGGAGATTGGCTATTCAAAAATTCCGCAATATATTTGTAATCATCTTAGCGAAGCGGAAATAGCAGATCAGATCATGCATAACTTGTTGGAAGACAACCTTTGTTTAGATACCCTGGAAATGTATATTCAATTCTGCAAAGACCGTCATCTGGATGCAGCGCTTCAAAAAGCTGAAGATATCTGTTTAAACGCTGCATTGGCATCTTGGCACAAACGCCACGCACTTGATTATATAAATGATATAAAGGGGTACGAATACATTTATGATCGGTTTCTTGGGACAGAGGATAAGGACTTATTCGAACATATTGTAAATATTACCATTGGTTATAGAGATTTCCGATTGAAAGAGCGACTGGAACAAGTGAGTCGGGATTCTCCCAGTGAGCAAAAATTTATCGGCGAGCTGATATATCTGAATAGTGCATACGGGTTGCAGTGTTTTTACGATCAAATGAAATCATCTATGAAATCTACTGATTTTGTTTATAGTATGTCTTATAGTTCTCCATTGGAATCACTATCAGTTATCAATGACATTGGATTGCTTGATCGTTTAGGTGATATGCGAATACTTCGTTTTAATCCGGGATTTGAAGACAGCGACGTATTCCGATTGTATAATAGTTTATATAAAGCGTATGTAAATTTAGCAGATAATGATTTTGAAGCAGTTACAGATCACTTACAAAGTGTAGTACAATCGGATTGCATTTCTGAAGAAGAACGAAGTTTTTGCAATACCGTACTTATCTATATCGAGCAATTATATAATCAAAGAAGTGGTATTGAATGGACGATTCCTAAAATTAAGACACTTTGGGATAAGGTGAATGTGTAGAAAAACTATAACATAGTGAAAATTCTATAGAATTTACGTGCAGAATACAAAAGTGTTTTTTTATGGCTTCAATAACCCGAGAGTTCAAATTCCTACACGAAACCGCAAAAATATCTTTTCCGTCCCGATTGGACAAATAAGAGCGCTAATTTTGATACAAAGTTAGCGTTCTTTCTTTTTACCCGAAACCCCTTATTCTATGGGCTTTTTCAGCCTTTTCATATTTTTAAATAGAGATTTTCAGCCGTCACAAGTGTGTTTTGTGGCGGCATTTTTGCGTTTTTCACGGGAAAGTTACTTGAAACTCAAAAAGTAATCGTTCAATTTTAGAGTATTCGTTCAAAGATAGCAAAGTGACAAAAAAGCACATTGTGCCTCACAGTTTGGAGGTTCAATGTGCTTTTACATCGTATTTATTGAATCCACGGAATCAAAAATATCAAGTCAAAGAATTTCCTGTATCTTCTGAATAAATTTCTCGGTAGCCTTTGTGAGCACCTGATACTTTTTCCAAATGATACTCATACTTGCTCTGATCTCCGGTCTGATCGGACGGAAGCATATATTGCTGTCCCCGGAAACATTGATAATTCCGTCAAGACAAATAGCATATCCCATCCCTTCCTCTACCATTAAGGAGCCATTAAATAACAGATTATAAGTTGCGACAATATTCAGCTTATCCTGTTCGCAAGAAAAGAACTCAAGAAATTCCGAATTCTGAAAAGCCTGCCGTGAAAGAATCAGCGGTTTATCGATCAAGTCTTCTGCTGTTACTGTCTCTTTTTCTGCAAGCGGAGAATCCTTGCGCATCAAAACACCCCACTTGTCTTGATATGGCAAATGGATATATTCATACTTTGATTCATCAATATCTCCGAAAATCAAGCCGAAATCAATGAGTCCCCGGTCTAACTCTTCCGTTACTCTTGCTTTATCCCCGCTGACAATATGAAAATGGATTAAGGGATAATTTTCCTGAAGTGCTTTTGCAGCCTTTGCCAAAAAACGAATACCGTCTGTTTCTCCGGTTCCTATTGTGATATCTCCGGCTATCAGATCATCCGACAGTGAAATTTCATCTTCGGCTTTTTTTACAAGCTCCATAATTTCTTCCGCCCGTTTACGAAGAATCATTCCTTCATCTGTCAGAGTAATCCGTCGATTTCCACGAATAAAAAGCTGTTTACCCAGTTTTTCCTCCAGCTCTTTGAGCTGTCTGGATAGCGTTGGTTGTGAAAGAAATAAAGATTCAGCAGCGCCGGAAATACTCTGTTCCCTCGCTACTGCAAGAAAATACTGTAATACTCTGAGTTCCATACATCGTGCCTCCTTTCTACTTGTATGAAGTATATCACAAATACATATAGCTGTCAAGCATATCAAGGCATCAAATATAAGTATTTGCTATTCTATTTACGCTTTGATACAATATAGACAGTGATAAAACGCCGAAAGGAGTTTGAAATGAAAAGAAAAACAGTATTATGTCTTCTGGTATTGCTTGCTATGTCTTTTGTTTTTGTAAGCTGTAGCAAAGCAAATAACCATCAGCAGGAAAATAATGAATCTACTCAAAATAATAGCAACACATACCAGACCTCTCCTGAAATTACACTTTCGGCTAAGGTCACAAAATTGACAGACGGTCTTTCCGCCGTAAAATATGAAGGAGATTTTGGATTTGATGAATTTTTGGCACAGGGAGGCGCTTCCTCAGATACCGAAGTCATAGCATTTCTTTCGCAGAATCTGCTGTCCGGCACAGGAGAGTTTTCTTTTAACGAAATGCCGTTCGGATGCAGCACGATATCGGTAAAAGATAAGAACGGAAACGCTTTGTTTGGAAGAAATTTTGAATAATGCTATGATCGTGCAAAATATACCGAATAGCGAATATGCTTCCATTTCAACAGTGAATACGGACTTTATCAATATGAGTGGGATGCTGCTTTCCTCTTTGCCGGATCAGGCGCAGGCGATCATCTGCATGTATGCGCCGCTGGACGGCATGAACGAAAAAGGACTTGCAGTTTCGGTGAACATGATTCAGGATTCCGCAATCATTTCTCAAAATACGGATAAGCCGGATATTACCACAACGACAGCCATTCGCCTGCTGCTGAATAAAGCGGCAACGGTAGAAGAAGCGGTGGAACTGCTCAGACAGTACGATATGCACGCCTCTATGGGATATATGATGCATCTTGCGATTGCCGACCATACCGGAAACAGCGTGGTTGTGGAATATGTAGACAATGAAATGATCGTAACTGAAACACCGGTCGTTACCAATTTTTATCTCGCCGAGGGCGAAAAAAACGGTGTCGGCACAGTGCAATCTCATGAGCGATATGACATTTTAGTGAAAGCGCTCGTTGACCATGAAACAATGGGTATGGAGGATGTCCGTGATGCATTAGACAGCGTGAGCAAAAAAATTTTTGGTGAGTTTGAGTCTACGGAATGGAGCATTGTATTCAACCAAAGCACCGGAGAGGTTCATTATTACCATCGGGAAGGTTATACCGAAAGATATACATTTACGGTGGAACAGGAGGAACGGAAATGAAGTACCTAAAACTGCTCTATGAGTTATATCAGTTAAAAAGAAACGAAAAGAAAACACCGAAACAAATCAAACGCTTACAGCAAGACAGATTGCGGACTCTGCTGCGCTATGCTTATGAGCATTCTGAATATTACCGTGACTCCTTTACAAAAGCCGGAATCATAGAGGAAAATATCGATATTCTACCGCTTTCTGCCTTCCCGACCATTGATAAATCCTTATTGCTTACACACTTTGACAAACTGGTTACCGTTTCCGATTTGAAGCAGGCGGAACTTCGCCGGTTTGACGCAGAAGAAACTGCTGACCGCAAGCCATTCAAAGGAAAATATCATGTAGTACATTCCTCCGGCAGCACAGGAACACCGGGGTACTTTGTTTATGACGAAGCAGCATGGAGCAGTATGCTGCTGGGGATTATCCGTGCGGCACTTTGGAATATGTCTATGTCTCAGATAGTAAAGCTGCTTGCCAAAGGCCCGCGAATTGTATATATTGCGGCAACGGACGGTCGCTACGGCGGGGCGATGGCAGTAGGCGACGGAATTGACGGAGTTCATGCCAGCCAACTCTATCTGGATATCAAAACACCTCTTTCAGAATGGATCCAGCAGATTCGAGAGTTTAAGCCCAATATGATTATCGGCTATCCCTCTGCCATTAAAATCCTCGGTGAATTAGTAGAAAAGGGTGAGATCGAACTAAACATTTTCCGAGTGATTTCCTGTGGGGAACCGCTTGGAGTGAGTCTGCGTCATTATCTGGAAGAAACCTTTCAGGCTGAGATTATCAATTTTTATGGTGCAAGCGAGTCCCTGTCTCTTGGTGTGGAGACGGATCCTACAGAAGGCATGTTGTTGTTTGACGATATGAATGTGATTGAAATAGAAAACGGAAGCATGTATCTTACCTGTCTGTATAACTTTGCACAGCCGTTGATCCGGTATCGTCTTTCCGACAGCCTGACCCTTACCGCTCCGGAGCCAACCGGATGTTATCCTTTTACACGGGCAATCGGACTGCTTGGCAGGAACGAAGATATACTTTGGTTTGAGGACGGAAACGGAAGCCGCGAATTTCTCCATCCTCTTGCCATTGAGGGGATTTGTATTGAAGGACTCAGGGATTATCAGTTCCGACAGATATCGGCGGATACTTTTGAAATGTTGGCAGAGGTTGCCGATCACGCTGACATAAATGAGATTCGGAAGGAAATTTTAGAGAAATGAAGAACATTCTTGCAGAGAAGAAACTGTGCTTCGTACAATTCTATGTTACATTTGTCGATGAAATCCTGCCTGATCCTAAAACGGGAAAGAAACGGCTGATTGTAAAAAATACGGAAGAAACGGAGGGCGCAGCATGAAAAATACTTTGCTCAGCGGACAGGACGTCTGCAAATCATTCTCACAAAGCGGGACAGAGACACAGGTACTAAATCATATTGATATTGAACTTTACGAAGGCGATTTTACCGTAATCATGGGCGCATCCGGTGCGGGAAAATCCACATTGCTGTATGCTCTTTCCGGAATGGATGGAATCACAAGCGGTGAAATCACATTCAAAGGACAGCGCATGGATGGTCTGATTGAAAAGAAAATGGCACAGCTTCGAGCAAAGGAATTCGGATTTGTGTTTCAGCAAACCCATCTGGTCAGCAACCTGACTCTGTTTGAAAATGTAGCGGTGGCAGGATATGCAGCAAAAGCCGGAACCGTTCGGGAAATCAAAGATACAGCAAACGCTTTGCTTGTCAAAATGCACGCAGACGGAGCGAAAGATCGGTTGCCTTCTCAGGTATCCGGCGGCGAAGCACAGCGTGCAGCGATCGCAAGAGCTATGATCGGAAATCCGGGACTTATTTTTGCGGACGAGCCGACCGGCGCATTAAATAAATCCAACAGCGAGGAAGTGATGGCGCTGCTGACAGAGCTTAACAGCGGCGGTCAGAGCATTTTAATGGTTACCCACGATATAAAGGCGGCTATGCACGGCAATCGCATTCTGTATTTGGAGGACGGCAAAATTTTGGATGAGCTTGCTCTTTCACCTTACGGACAGGAGGATATTCGAGCAAGAGAAGATAAGGTAAGCCGGTGGCTTGCCTCTCTGCAATGGTAAGGCGGTGCATAAAATGGAGACAACGACCTTATTAAAGGCAAATATGAAGCGGCACAAAGGAAGTCTTGCCGGGATCTTTATTCTCATGCTGTTGGTTGCGGCAGCGCATGGAACCGTATTAACGGTATGGTCGAATTCAGGCAGATATATCCAAAGTGAAATGCAGCGAGCAGGTTTTGGTGAACTGACTGCATGGGTATCGGGTGTACCGGATATGAAAACGCTGACAGACAGCATGGAGTCGCTTTCGGAAATTGACCGTGCGCAGGCACAGCCACTGATTTATGTAAACTATACGGTGAACGGACAGGAATCGGACAGCGAGGGGCAGCTTATCACCTATATCCCGCAGGAAACCCGTTATCGCTTTTTTGCGGAGGATTTATCCGGCTATACAGCGCAACCCGATCAGATTTTACAGGGAGAGGTTTATGTATCGCCCTCTATGGTTTCCATGTTTGGAATAAAACTCGGCGATGAAGTTATTTTCCCGATTGCAAGGTCGGGACGAAATCTGACGCTCACGGTCAAGGGCTTTTACGAAGACCCGTTTATGGGCAGTTCCATGATTGGTATGAAGGGCTTTCTAATCAGCGAGGAAGATCGAGAAGCAGTCCTTTTCATTCTGCAAAACGCAGGAATTGACGCGCTTGCCCGTGACGGCGCTATGCTGCATATCTTCCCGACAACAGAAAATCGGTTGACCGTTTCCGAACTCAACAGCCTTCTCAATGAACAAACGGCAATCAGCGAATATTCCGAGGATGTTCACAGTAAAGAGGCGATTCAGGGGTTTATGCTGATTCTGCAAAATGCGTTCAGCGGATTGCTGCTTGCTTTTGTTGCCGTGCTGCTCCTTGCTGTCATTGCTGTGCTCAGTCACAGCATAGGCAGTACGATTGCCTCCGATGCCGTGAATATGGGCATTCTAAAAACCATAGGTCTGACATCGGGAAAACTGAGACAGCTTCAGCTGTTACAGTATGCAATATCTATCCTTTCGGGATTGCTGATCGGCTTTATAGCGACTGTTCCGCTCAGCCGGCTTACTGCCGACGCAACGCTGACAACGACCGGCATACGGATTCCGACAGAATTACCATTGCTTGAAAGCCTGATATCCTGCGGCTTGATCCTGTTTTTCCTCACGGGATTTATCCTGGTGCGAACCCGAAGAATCGGCCGCATATCCCCTATGAAAGTGATTCGGGGGGAAACAGATTCGGAAGATGGAAAGACCGTGCAAACGCCATCTGTTTTCGGAAAGTGGATTTCCGTACGGCTTACATTCCGTCAACTGATGAGTCATAAAGGACGCTATATAGGGACGCTGGCGGTTGCCTTGCTTCTGGTGTTTTTTGCATCGTTGGTGGGTCGCATGAACGCCTGGCTCGGAACTGACGGAAAAGGTATGATGGACGCCTTTAATCCGGCGGATCACGATATCGGCGTGCAGTCCTTTGGTGAACTGACACCGGCAGAATTTGAAGATACGATTCTTAGCTACACGAATATCACAGACACCTATGTGCTGGCCATGCCGACAGTTGCGGTAAATGGTGTAGATTATACGGCGAATGTAATCGATCAGCCGGAGCGTTTTCATCTGCTTGCGGGCAGAACCTGTACGACTGACAATGAAATTGTACTGACTGAATATGTTGCTGCAAGTTTTGGTATATCCATCGGTGATAGCGTAACGGTCAGAGGTGACAGCGGCTCGGGCGAATATATCGTATCCGGAATCTATTCCTGTGCTAATGATATGGGCGACAATGTGGGAATGAGCCGCGAAGGATATTTGAAAATCGGCAGAGACCATCCGAACCTTTGGTGCTGGCATTATTTTCTTGCTGATCCATCTCAGAAAACAATCATTTCCGAAGCTTTGGAAAATACTTATGGCGGGGATATTCATGTACATGAAAACACATGGCCGGGTCTGTTCGGTATTATCTCAGCTATGCGGGCATTGGTCATTCTGATGTACGGGTTGGTTGCCATCTTTATACTGATTGTAACCGTTATGACCGGAAGTAAAATTCTTTCCGCAGAACAAAAGGATTTAGGCATTTACAAAGCTATCGGCTTTAGCACCAACCGTCTGCGCCTGACTTTTGCGTTGCGTTTTGGAATGGTAGCGTTGATCGGCTCGATCATCGGAACAGTTTTAGCAACATTTCTGACGGAACCCTTGGTTTCATCCGTCATGAAATTGGCGGGTATCAGTAATTTTGCCGCTCATTCCACTTGGGAAAGTACTCTTCTTCCGACTGTTGTCGTTGCTTTTCTTTTCACCGCATTTTCCTATTTCGCTGCGGGAAAAATGAAGAGGATTGAATTGACTGTTTTAATTACAGAATAAATATATTAACGAGGTAAAAAGATGTTTTATTCACCCAAACTCTCACTTTCCGATATTCTCGGAAGTGATTACACACAAAGTGTAATCGAAGCATTATCCGTTCTCAGTGTAATGGATGCAGAAAAAGCTGCTGCAATCGCAGATGAAAAAGTGGATTTTTATCCGGAAGCGGATCAGAAAAAGAACGATGATCTACTGAATAAAGTAGGAACACAGGTCATAAAACCCTTTAATAACTGCAATAAAGGCGCCCCTACCGATTCCTATTCAAAAGCAAGCAATTATGCCTCTTCCCCTATAACGGGTATCGGAAATATGAGAATCGGAGAGGACGGCCGATTGTATCTGATAGGAAAAAGCGAGCACTATCATTCTTCGCTCGGACATCATTTTAACGGATACAAGCTTATCAACAATGCCCGCAAACTTGGGATTCTGAACGCTACTCATAATAATACAAGAGGATACATAACAAGACTGGCAGAGCGTGAGCTTGTCAGAACAGCCAACGGGATCGGGAAAGATGACGAAAGCGCATTGAAAAAAGTGCTTTCGTCCAATGAGGCGAAAATTCTGAACAGAGTTATTAACCTTGAAACTGGAAGCCTTGCAGTAGAAGCCGGAATCAAAATGATGCTGGCAAGATTTTATAAACTCAGCGCTGAGTTTCCGGATACCAAACACCACGGGAAGATACCGGTCTTTCTTGTGATGCAGGACATAAAAGGCGGCAAAGAAGCCAATTATCACGGAACGACCGTCACCGCGCAGACTTTCCGCGGATTGTGGCCGGAATACTATGAGAAGATCGAAAGAGCCGGTGTATACAAAATCGTAACGGTGGCGATCAACGACATAGAGGATTTTAAAGAGAAGCTTCGTGAATATAACAGCGGAGACTATAAAACAGCCGGATTTATACATGAGATCGTTCTAATGAACTATGGCGGAATAAGGCTTGACGAAGAATATTTGCATCAGGCGTATGAGCTGTGTGCAGAGTACGATACTCCCACAATGGCTGATGAGATACAATCCTGTATGTGGTATAAGGGAATGTACCTGTTTCGTCTTTACAATCTGAACCCTGATTTTGTTGTTGGAAAAGGGTTTCCCGGTGGTGAATATCCCGCAAGCAAGATCATTACCACAGCAGAGATGGATACCTTAAATCAGTTCGGCGCTCTTGTTACAAACGGTCAGGAAGAATTAGCTTCTCTTGCTTATCTTATTACGATGGCTTTCGCCGAGGCAAATGGTGAGAAGATTGAAAAATATGGAATTCAGTTTGAAACAGAGCTTCGTTTGATTGGAGAACAGTTTCCGAACATGATCGATAAGGTTGAGGGTCAGGGTCATTTGTGCGCAGTTCACTTTAAGGATATTGATACGGCAGCCGAGTTTGTAAAACTCTTAGGAAGTAAATGTATCGATGCCAGCGTACAGATATATAAGAAAAACTGTCCCCCAGCGGTATTGTTAAAGCCGCCGGTGATCGCATCTCCTACAGTACTTCATTATATTGCTGATAATATTGCGGCTTCTCTAAAAGAAATTAAAGCACTATTGTCAAGTGTGTTAAGGCGTCAGGCTTATTATTAAGTCTGATGCCTTTCTATTTTTGATTGATCTCATTAGCAAAGCGTTATAGACGGATAGTCAACGAATACATATGCCTAAATACTATGGTTATATATGTGATATAAGTATTTGCTATATGCAGGATAACACAGTATAATATAAACAGAAACCAAAGTAAGGCACAAAGGAGAATTACATTATGGATAAACAAATGTTAAAAGATAAGGTAGCAATTATCACCGGCGCCAGCTATGGCATGGGGCAAACGATGGCAGAATTATTTGCCGAAGAAGGAGCATCCGTCGTACTGACCGCACGCGGGCAGGATAAGCTGGACGCTGTCGTTGACGGTATTCGAGCCAAGGGCGGAAAAGCTATTGGCATTGTTGCAGATGTGTGTTCTTCAGAAGACACACAAAGATGGAAAAGCTAAAGTGCAGCTTTCCCACATTCTGCAAACAAACTTTCCCACAACTCCATAAGATAGCAAGTTATGCACATTACGCACAGTGCCGACTACTACGGAATCCCTCTCATTTCTATCATTCATATTGACATATAGGTAACTTATTGCTATAATCAAAAGTGCAACAAGTTGCCAATAAGGAGGGCTACATGAATTTAGATGATTTGACTAAAAGATTTTCAAGTTCTACGGAGAACCAAAGAAAGGCTATTTTCAGTACATTATTTATCGCCGGAAATAAGCTACAAACGCTTTTTGATAACCATATTCAAGAGGTATCATTAAAGCAATTTATGTTATTGTCAATAATCAGGCAATCAAAAGAACAGCTAACATTTACTCAATTGGGAAATTTGTTAGGCTGTTCAAGACAAAATATCAAAAAGTTGGCTGATGTTTTGATGAAAAAAGGGTTTATTACTATTCAACAAAGCCCACATGATACAAGAGCTATGTGTATCTGCCCCACAGAAAAGGTAAATGACTTTTATACAAATGACTTTTCTGAATACCAAGAGGAATTGAAATATCTTTTTGAAGTTTATACAGACAAAGAAATTGAAACCCTTTTTACTCTTTTATCAAGACTGTATGCCGGAATAGAAAATTTGGAAAAGAGGATTGCAGATGAAAAAAAGTAAAAAAGTGCTGCTGATAACATTTATTGTTGTTATTTTTGTTTATTGTAGGAAAAATCATAATTGGAAATATGGTTAGGAATGTTCAAAATATTTCTGTATCTATGCCCGATATATCGAGTGTTCAAGACGGGAATTATATAGGTGAATATTCGATTACCCCCGTCCATGTGAAAGTTGAGGTATCAGTCAGCAATCATCGGATAACCAATATTACTATTTTGCAACACGATAATGGGCTGGGGAGTACGGCAGAAAGTATAGTCAATGATGTAGTGCAAGAACAGTCATTAGATATAGACGCAGTATCGGGAGCTACGGTAAGTAGTAAATGTATCTTAAAAGCTGTTGAAAATGCAATAGAAAATTAAAGAGGGAGATTTATGCTGATGAAAACAATCGTAATTTACACTTCACAAACAGGATTTACAAAACGCTATGCTGAATGGATAGCGGAAGCAACAGGGGCTGATTGCTTTGAATTATCAGCCGCAAAAAAGAAAGATTTGGCTTCATATGAAGCAATTATTTTTGGAGGTTGGGCTTGTGCGGGCAGTATCAGTAAAATTAGTTGGTTTAAGCAAAATATGGATAAATGGACAAACAAGAAGCTGATTGCATTTTGTGTTGGAGGAAGCCCGATAGACAACCCGGAAATAGATATAGCCCTTAAACGGAATTTCAACGAATCAGAACAGAAAAAAGTAAAGACCTTTTACTGTCCGGGAGGGTTCAATTATGAAAAAATGTCTACGCCATCTAAACTGATGATGAAAATGTTTGTAAAAACACTTAAATCAAAAAAAGATAAGACAGAAGCGGAAGAAATAATGGTAAAAATGATTTCTTCATCTTATGACATTTCAGACAAAAAGTATATTGAACCGATTTTGCAATATCTGAAAAAATAGCTTTTTTATTTGGCTGAATGATAAAAGATAGTCAAAGAGCAACAACCCAAAAAGCTGCCTCTTTGAAATATAAAAATGTAACTATCAATTATGCAACGCCCCATGTGGGAGAAAGGGGGAATCATCTATGCCTTGTACAGAAGCATACAGAGAACACATCATGTATACTTTCAATGGCTATTGCAAGACCGTCATACGCTTTGCGGCTATCAACGCATGGCGTGACAGGAACAGGCGGCGGCAAAGAGAAATATCCTTTGAATACCTCACAGAAGAAAAGTTCTGCCCTCTAAGCACATCAGATGAATACTTCACATCACCCTACGAACAATACCCCGTTACAATCTGCGGTCAGACAATCATACTCACCAATGGCGAGCTTGCTGCAGCCCTGTTATCTTTGCCGGAGAAAAAGAGGGAAATCATTTTCCTTTATTTTTTCGGGCATTATACACAGCGGGAAATCGGGGAAATGTACGGACGCTGCCGGAGTACGACCGGGTATCAGATACGCAGGACGTTACAGCTTCTGCACAAAGAAATGGAGGTGCTTTCACATGGGGAATCCGAATCTTTTGCCCTATGAAACGATTGTCCGGGCGACCAGCGGAGAGCCGGAAGCCGTGGACGAGGTTTTACGGCATTACAGCAAGCGAATCCGAATCGCCGCCATTGAAAACGGGCATATCGACAGGGATACAGAGGACAGCATAAAATCCCGGCTTGTTGCCGCATTGTTCAAGTTCCGCTTTGATGAACATGAAGCATAAGAAATCGCTTGCATTTTTTGGAAAACGGGTATATAATAAAGCAACGACAAATCGCAATTTATCGGAGGAAAACATTCATGAAAAAGATTACTTCAATGATTGGTATTATAATTTTTTTATTCCTTATAACATCATGTAACCATAAAGATGTTGAAGATATTTCTGCTGATACAACTCAGCAGGTAGAAGAAACTAAAAATCAACATATTGAATCGCAGGAAATTATTGAAACAGATTCTTTGAGTTGGCTTGAAATTACAGAGGATGGAGTTAATGAGGAACTTTATTTGGAAAATTTAGATGCAGAAGTATTAGAAGCAGTTGCTACGAAACTTCGAGCATTAGTTGAAGAAGAAGTCGAAGCAGAGCGGGAAAATCCAGAAATAGTGATAACTGAAGGTTGGACAAGGGTATTTGACAGTGAACAATATAATGAAGTGCTGAATATGGGTGAGTCGGCTATGAAGCCGTTATATTGGATTATCTACAAAAGTCCGAATGCGGGAATGTATGAATATATTTGTGCAACTGCATTATATGAATTGTCTGGTTATGATTTCACAAATGAGGATGGGAGTCTTACATGGGTCAATTCCAAAGAATTTCTTGATAGATTCAATGAAAAAATTTTAAGCGATAGAAAAAGATAACTTCCAGTTTGTAGAATTGCAGCCAGTTAAAAACTGAATAACCGCCGCTACATAGAACGGCACACCAAGACAGGAAATCAAGAAAAGATTTCCTGTTTTTTTTGCGCCCATTTTTGGCATTTTGAAAAATCGCCAGTATTATGCCATGCAAAGGGGATAGAAAGAAATCCTCTCTCCTATTTGGCAAATCCACAGACTACCCGTGGAGGGTGGGCGAAAAAAATTTTCACAAATTCCCGCCTATTCCGGCTTGTGTGGTTTTGTAAGGAATAGAGGGAAATTTCCGCAAATCAACGTCCATTTTGCCTTGTGCAGTTTTGTAGGTATTAGCGGGAGAAATATCGCCGCTGATTTGGCAAAATCCCCGCTTGCGGCACTAAAGGTATTGAGGGAAGCCCATACAGGGGAAGCCGCCACTTTCTAAGAGCAAGATTCTACCACAGTACCAAATTTCGCCTATCGGCTCATTTTGTCCTATGGGAATCTTGTTGGGGTTGCCACCCCAAGCCCGCCTTTTTGCGGTTTGCGCCGCTTGAAAAATCCCCGAAAAAATATTTTCGGATTTTTCAAAAAACACTTCCGCTTTGCCCCCTGTTTTTCTCCTATTGGTGAGAGGGCAAACCATAAAAAGAAAGGAGTTGAAAGCCATGAAAAGATACAACACGCCCCACCGAAGCCGGGTAATCAAGACACGCTTGACCGAGGAAGAATACGCCGAGTTTTCCGAGCGTGTCACCCTCTGCAAAATGAGCCAGTCTGAATATATCCGGCAAGCCCTTACTAAGTCACGAATACGCCCAGTCATTACCGTTTCCCCGGTCAATGATGAACTGCTTTCTGCCGTCGGGAAGCTCACAGCAGAGTATGGAAAAATCGGCGGGAATCTGAATCAGATTGCCCGCTGTCTGAACGAGTACGGCGCACCTTATAACGCCCTCTCCCAAGAAGTGCGAGCCGCCATAACGGAGCTTGCCGCCTTGAAGTTTGAAGTCTTGCAGAAAGTAGGTGAAGCCGCCCACAACATTCAAACATATCAGCTCTAAAAATGCCGATTACGGAGCTGCCGAGCAGTACCTAACCTCCCGGCATGACGAGTTTACCATGAAGCCCACACTGGACGAAAGCGGGCAGATAATACCGAGGACAGGCTATCTCATTTCCTCTCTGAATTGCGGCGGGGAGGATTTCGCCATAGCGTGTATGCGCTCCAATCTGAAATACGGCAAGAACCAAAAGCGGGAGGACGTGAAAAGCCACCACTATATCATCAGCTTTGACCCCCGTGACGCACAGGACAACGGCTTGACCGTAGACCGGGCGCAAGCGTTGGGCGAGGAATTTTGCAAGGCGCATTTCCCCGGACACCAAGCCCTTGTATATTTCAAAGCGGAAGTCATGGAGATGTGCCACCGGGAAAACCTCTATCAGATTGACTTGCTCAACGGGAGCAAGAACCGCATTACCGAGCGTGAGTATTGGGCGAAGCGGAAATGACAAGCCGCACTGGATAAGGAGAACGCTTCCCATGCCGCCGAAAAGCCCCTACCCAAACAGGAATACCTCCAGAGCATAAAAGACCGCTTACAGCGCAACAAAGCCGCTGTAAACGCCCCGAAAAATGACGGAGTACAACGCATGGTAGACCGGGAAGCGAAGCGAGCCGAGGGCAAGGGTATAGGATATGACCGCTGGGCGGCTGTTCACAATCTAAAGCAAATGGCGGCTACCATGAGCGTTTACGAGGAATCCGGCTTTTCTTCCCCGGAGGAATTGGAAGCCACCCTTGCCGCCGTCAGTACAGAACTGCATGAAACCACCGGGAAACTGAAAGCCGTGGAAAGCACCTTGCGGGAGAAAAAGGACTTGCAGAAACAGCTATTGGCGTACATCAAGACCAAACCCGCCCGTGACGGGCTGAAAGCACAGAAAACCGAGAAAGCCCGCAAGAGCTACCGGGAGCAGCACGAAAGCGAGTTTATCATTTCCGAATCTGCCGCCCGGTATTTCAAGGCACATGGAATCTCCAAGCTGCCAGCGTCCAAAGCATTACAAACCGAGATTGAGCAGCTTACCAAAGAGAAAAACGCCCTTTACAACGAGTACCGGGAGAAGAAAGAGAACGTCCGGGAATTGCAGACCGTGAAAAGCAATCTTGACCGAATCTTACGCCGTGAGCCGGAACGGTTAAAAGGGCTGATGAACGGAAAGGAGAGCCTATGAACAATGACACCAGCAAGACCAGCCGCGCCGCCGCCCCTCTGGACATGAAGCCCGACCTTGTGAAGCGGATAGGGAACACCACCTTTGACATTCATATCCATTTCAGCGAAACCAGCCGGGAAACCTTTACGGACAAGGTAGTGCGGCTTATCGAGAATGACAAGGACAGTGTAACCGATTGATAAAAAAATACATTTTTTCTTATTCCCTACTTGACATAACCAAAAGGTGCTGTTACTAATCAAGAGGAATTGTTCGGTCATATAGTGTTACACAAAATGGTTGGAATTGCATTCAAAAAACTTGATCATAGAGATTTAAATCCTGAATTGAGAAAGACGTTTTATCTATTAAACGCTAACTATCTAAATGGAAGTGTGTTGTATAAAAAGCAGTTAAAGTACTTGGCAAGTGTATTATCGATTGCAAATTTAGACTATTCTTTATTAAAAGGGGCATTTTTATCAACAAACTTGTATGAACCAGGACAACGATAGATGCCACTTTTGAGGATGTATGCTTTAAAACTTTAAGCCCAGTTAAATTTTTGCTTCATCTCGCATGTCATTTATATAAAGAAGCTACTACATATGACTGGGTAGTAAGCCGCCGTGATCTAATGTTATATAAATTTTGCGATATCTATATGTTTATTTGCAAATATGGAACGACAGAATATTTCTCTATACTAACTGAACAAATAAAAAAGTACGGTCTTGAAAAAGAATGCTACTATACTTTTGAAAACGCTTCTGTAATTTATCCGGCTTTAAATGAAATTGATGATTTTTTGAAAGTGAAAGAATCGATCAAGCCTGAAAAATTAGATTTAATGAAACAAATAATATATCCTCGTGAGAAAAAACTTTTTAAGTACGATATGAGTTTCACAGACTGGTTCTTCTGCCCTGACCGCATTTCTCAGTTGGAGGAAATACCATATGAAGAATATATTTTGAACGCCAAAAATTATGATTATAAGCACTTATATGTACAAAGCTATGTGAGTTTTTCCGAGATAATGAACTACTTTTTTTACGAAAGGAAACAGTTCGAATATTACAATGGGATCCCCAGATTACAACAAATAGCAAGTAAGCATAATGTAATTTCAATAAAAAGTATTGACAAACCATGTATAGATATAGACTCAGAATATGATTATTACTTATTGAGGCTTTGCCCAGAATATATCGAAGAAATCTACGGAGAAGTAACATGGCGTGACGACCATTATGTGCTTTTAGGAAACTTCAATGATTCAAGGTGGACATACATTAATGATAACCCACGCGATTGTATAGCATTAGACCGTAGTGAAATGTTAACTGCGTATGCAGGCAGCTTGATAAGAATTGACCTGATAAACGGCATAACGGATAAAATAAAGAATATATTGCTTCAAGAATTTCTTGATAGTATGTCCGAGAATAAAAAAGTATGTTCAACATTTTCAGTGGATAATATTATTGCAGCAAGAAATGCGCTGGCCGTTTTACGAATACTCAGACGAAGGATATACGAATATTGTTCTCAGTATATCTGCTGCGACTTTATGGTAGATTATTTAAACGAATTGGAAAAGCAATTTATTTAAACAGGTAATTTAATATGTGGAGCTTTGTAGAAAACTGTTTGAAGCGTTATCCGAATGCGATTGTGTGTCTATCTTTCTCTCCGGCTTAATCGGCGCTGCATCCATAATCAGATGCTATGGAACCGGTAGATGCTCTAAGTCTTTTGCGATAGTAAACGGCGTACTTCAATTTGTTTTTTGTGTTGATATAATAAGTGCAATTATTATTTTTGCAAAATGCCGCAAGAAAACGGATCAAATGAAGTTGGACGGTATAAAACATGCTTGACATATACTGCGGACTGTGATACAATAATTGAAACTGAATAACGACAGTTCGTTTGCGCCATCCTGTCGAAAAACAAAACCAGGGCATCCAGTAAAGAGTAAAGCGATTTACGGAATTTTTGTTATGCAGATGCAGTCGGTTTTTATCGGCTGCTTTTTTTATGACGCAGACCGAACAAGGAAGGGAGAAGCTATGTATTCTTTGAAAACATCTGCGTCATTTGACAGCGCGCATTTTTTGCAGGGATATGCGGGAAAATGCGCCAATCTGCACGGGCATCATTGGGTGATTGAGACGGAATTTTCTGGCGAGCATTTACAAAGCAGTGGAGGCTGCAAAGGGATGCTTGTAGATTTTAGTGTCTTAAAACAAGCTGTTCGAAATCTTGCAGACAGCTTTGATCATGCGCTGATCTATGAAAAAAATTCATTGCAGCCAAATACGGCAGCAGCGCTTTTATCCGAAAATTTTCACTTGATTCCAGTGGATTTTCGTCCGACAGCAGAAAATTTTGCCCGTTGTTTTTTTGAAAAACTAAAGGAGAAAGGGCTGCCGATTGATCGGGTAAAGGTATATGAAACTCCGGATAATTGCGCAGTTTATGAGGTGTGACTATGTGCAGCTTATCTGTTGCGGAGAACTTTGTCAGTATCAACGGAGAGGGAAGACGTGCAGGTGAACTTGCGGTTTTTCTACGGTTTTGTAAATGCAACCTGCATTGCAGCTTCTGTGATACACGATGGGCAAATTCCGATGATGTAGCTGCTCAGACAATGACCGTGAAGCAGCTTACGGACTATGTTATGTCTACAGGCATAAAAAATGTTACACTTACCGGCGGCGAGCCCCTTTTGCAGAAGCATATATCGGATTTGATTACAGCGTTGGATGCGCATGGACTGTATATTGAAATCGAAACCAACGGAAGCGTGCCATTAAAACAATTTACTCCGTTCCCCGCACATACAAGCATTACCATGGATTATAAGCTTCCTGGAAGTGGAATGGAAAATTTTATGTGCTTGGAAAATTTCTCATGTTTGACGGAAACGGATACAGTGAAATTTGTTGTGGGTGATCTTGTAGATTTGGAGCGGGCAGCGGAAATGATCCGCGCATATGATCTTACCGAACGCTGCTGTGTATATTTCAGCCCGGTGTTTGGAAGGATACATCCGGATACGATTGTATCTTTTATGAAGAAACATACGCTGAATCGGGTGCGGCTGCAGCTGCAGCTCCACAAATATATTTGGAATCCGGAAAGGCGCGGTGTTTAGAAAAATGGATACAAAGGCGATTGAATATCATGTGCGTGGAATTCTAAAAGCAATCGGCGAAGATCCTGATCGGGAGGGACTTCGCGATACGCCGCGCAGAGTGGCAAAAATGTATGAGGAAGTATTTGCGGGAATAGGAATTTCCAATCATGAAATTGCAGAGACGTTTGGAAAAACCTTTGCCGATGCTGACAGGGAACAGGCAAGTTCCGCTGTTGTGATGCGGAATATCAGTGTGTTCAGTTATTGCGAGCACCATATGGCACTGATGTACGACATGCAGGTCAGTGTAGCGTATATCCCGCACGAGCGCGTGCTTGGTCTTAGCAAGATTGCCCGGATTTGTGATATGGCGGCAAAACGGCTCCAATTACAGGAACGTTTAGGACGCGATATTGCGGAAATTATATCGGAAGCTGCGGGCTCGCCAGATGTTGGCGTCCGGATCAGGGGATCTCATAGCTGTATGACGGCACGGGGAATAAAAAATGTTACGGCGCAGACAGTAACAAAAACATATTACGGTGCATTCAAAACCGATGCAGCATTACAAAACTTATTGGAGGAAGAATAAATGAAAGCGTTGGTTCTTTTCAGCGGAGGGGTTGACAGTACAACCTGTCTCGGATTGGCAATTGAAAAATACGGTGCGGCAGAGGTTCTTGCACTTTCTGTTTTTTACGGGCAAACTCATGATAAGGAACTGGAAGCCGCAGAAAGAATTGGAAAGTATTATGGTGTTTCTATGAAACGGCTTGATCTTGCGCAGATTTTTGCAGATTCCAATTGTGCGCTGCTCTCCGGTTCTGTTGATGAAATTCCGAAAGAAAGCTATGCGGATCAGTTGGCGCATACAGACGGTAAGCCGGTGTCTACTTATGTTCCTTTTCGAAATGGACTTTTTCTTGCATCTGCAGCAAGTATTGCGCTATCAAACGGATGTGAGGTGATTTATTATGGCGCGCACAGTGACGATGCAGCGGGTAATGCATATCCGGATTGCAGCGATGCGTTCAATGACGCCATGAACCGTGCTGTGTATCTAGGAAGCGGACAGCAGCTACGGATTGAAGCTCCGTTTGTTCAAATGAATAAAGCGCAGATTATACAGAAAGGGCTTGCGCTCGGGGTTCCGTATGCATTGACTTGGAGTTGCTACGAGGGCGGAGATACGCCGTGCGGTGTTTGCGGTACGTGCCGTGACCGTGCTGCCGCATTTGCAGCAAATGGAATAAAAGATCCGGCAATGGAGGAGAAAAACATATGAACGGAAGAAACGACCATGAAAAGGGAAGCATAACGCTGCTTGGAAATCAGCACACACAATATGCATCCGATTATACACCGGAGATTTTGGAGACATTTCCCAATAAGCATCCGGATCGTGACTATTTTGTCAAGTTTAACTGCCCTGAATTTACCAGCCTTTGTCCGATTACTGGGCAGCCGGATTTTGCAGCATTGTATATATCATATGTTCCCAGAGAACTTATGGTTGAAAGCAAGTCATTAAAGCTGTATTTGTTCAGCTTCCGAAATCATGGGGATTTTCATGAAGATTGCGTCAATATAATCATGAATGATCTGATTCGGCTTATGTCGCCTGCTTATATTGAGGTGTGGGGGAAGTTTCTACCGAGAGGCGGAATTTCCATTGATCCGTACTGCAATTACGGCAGACCGGGAACAAAATGGGAGCAGATTGCCTGGGAGCGTCTGACGCATCATGATCTTTATCCCGAAACAGTAAATAATAGATAATTTTTTTAAAAGCACAAAATAAAGCGGTCATTTATTGACCGCTTTATTTTGTATCATAAGCATGTCAGAACGAGAGCGGACAGGTACCATCCGTAAAAGGATTCTGGCGGAGATGTATACAGAACCGGATTACTCTCGGGACGGGGATTTGTATGCAAATTTGTTTTGGCATGTTTTCATATAGAGTGAATATGAAAGTAATTGCTGAAAGAAAGGATGTTTTTATGGGGAACGGGTCAGATGTTTTTCGTGAAAAACCGTTGTATAACAACAAACAGTTGAATGATATTGTAAAGAGGGAAAAGATGAAGCTGCTGCGGGCTTTGGGCTTTTCCGATCTGGAGGCTGCGAAGGATGCGCTATCGCAAAGTCAGAGAATCCTGCAGCATTACGAAAAAATGAAGGGCCAATTGAAAGACTTAGCCGAATATCGGTCCAAACTGCTGATGGCGCAGCAGATGCTGTTCGCATATAAGCAAAGAGAAATTGCAAGAAATTTTGGCGTTAAGGAAGCAGATTTGGAATTTGTTATCGGAGAAGTGAACTGCAGTATTGCAGATGACAATTTATTTTTGGATAAATTGCGTGCCTATGCAAAGAAGCATCCAAATCATATCAATGAAGGGGAAGGGACAAACAATGACAGAAAACATGCGCGTACGTTGTTTGGTTAATCCCAAATGGGATATCGGCACCAAGTCTTATAAATGGGACGAAGCCGACTGTAAAGAGGGAACTTTGATCGGGCTGACATCGGAAATTTATGATGGCGGTATGACGGCGGTTGGCGTTGTGATCATGGACACTGACAAAGTGATGCAGACGGTTCCCGTACAATTTATGAAACAAATTACAAACTAAAGTGTAAAAAGGAGAATTACTATGGCAATCAGTACAAGCGGCGTTTATTTGAAGTATAAGAAAGCGGGTTCTCAGACCCAGTATGAAACTCTCGTAGATATCAAGGCTTTTCCGGATATGGGCGCAGCGCCTCAGACCATTGAAACAACCACACTTTCCGATACTGTGCAGACTTTCATTATGGGTGTAAAAACAAGCGCACCTATGGAGTTTACTGCAAACTATGATCCGGATGCTTATGATAAGCTGATCGGTCTGACCGGCGAACAGAGCTTTGCACTGTATTTTGGTGAAAATGGCGGTAACGGTATTTTTGAATGGAAGGGCGAATTGGCTGTTTGGGTAGTTGGCGCAGGTGCAAACGCAGCTGTTGAGATGAAGATCAATATTGTTCCTACCACAGAAGTCACCAAAAAAACTGTATCTGCATAAAAGCGATACAGCAAAATTCATTTTTACATAGGCGGCAGGGGGCAAAAGCCCCCGCTGCCTTCCAATAATATTACACATTATATCAGCGAAAGGAAATAAATGAAACATGAAAATTAACGGAACAACATATAAAATGCCCGAACTGAATTTTAATGCAATGTGTCAGCTGGAGGATATGGGAATTTCTCTGGCAGATTTTGATAAAAAGCCTATGGCAGCTATCCGCGGATTTCTGGCATTGGCAATTGGAGACACTGAAACTGCCGGAAAAGAATTGGAAGCACACATCGTAAATGGTGGTGACTTTTCCGAAATTGCAGACGAGATTGCAAAGGCGGTGCAGAACAGCGGTTTTTTTCAAGCGCTGTCGGCGAAGCAGAACCTGCAGCCGAACGGGAACGCAGCGTTGGAGAAATAAAATCCATTAAAGATGTGATCTATGAGGTCTGGCTGGTGCAGGCGCTTACAATCGGGGTAGACTACCAAACATTCTGGACTTTGACGCCCAAAAAGCTTGCGCCTTTCGTCGAAGCCTTTAAACAAAAGCAGGAGCATGCTGCGCAGGAATTTCGTGAAAAAGCAAACTTTTCTGCATGGCTGCAGGGTGTGTATATTGCCCGGGCAATAGCGGTGAATTTTGCCAAAAACACCTCTTATTTTGACCAGCCAATTGCACTTTCAAAGTCGGAAGATGAGACGCAGTCTGCAACTGAGGATGCTGTCAAATTTGAATGTTGGGCAAAGACCTTTAATCAGCAGTTTAAAGGTGAAAATTAAACTATGAGCATAAAGCACATTTTTTAGCTTGAAAGAAGAAGGGCACAGTCAGACCGCGTCATAGATTGCATCTGGAAAATTCGGTACTTTGTGGATACAGTAAAAAAGCTGCGCACAAAGTGCGCAGCTTAAATTTTATGTGAGTGCAAAATATATGTATTTGTTGTCGGCATAGGAAACGATTAGCATTTTTCCATCCTCAGCATGTCCGCGAAATGAAACGTAAAAATCTACGCTCCCGTCTCCTCCCATTGTTACATCGTAGACATGCGGGATATCCAAGTGATATTTTTGTTCCAGATTATAGTCATATTCGTAACCGTAATCAGCATCTACAATGCGTCCGTTGCTGCAGAACAATTCGAAGTCGGATCCGGACAAGCTAATTCTTGTATTGGGCTTTAAATTTTCTACAGTCAGGTTCATTTTTACTATAATATCCCCTGTGTGCCCACTGACTTCCAGTACCCGCATAGTCAGGTCTCCTTTTGATGCGGGAATTTCTGCAGAATCGCCGAAAGGAATCGGATCGTAAGGCGTGTGACCGATGGGCGGTTCAGTTTCTTCTGCTGTTGTGTCTTCTTCTTCTTCTTCTTCTTCTTCTTCATCTTGTGTCTCAGGTTCAGTTGTGCTTCCTTCAACGGTTTGTGCTTCCGCATTTTTGTATCCAGAAAAATAATCACAGCCGGAAAACCATAAGCAGGAAAGGATGAGAATCAAGGATAGTAAAATTTTTTTCATGGAATCGCCGGTCCTTTCTTTCAATTGGCGCCGTCGGGCACAAGTTTTATACTTGTTGCGTATATTGGATGTCAATATACTACCATAAAAATGAAATTTCGTCAATAAGCGAAAAGTAATATGAAAATATATGAATGGGTAAAATGAAAGCTAACTTACTCGATGGGTAAGTTAGCGTCGACAATCTATCCGAAACACGTTGTTCCATATAGCGACAGAGATGCCCAAGGGAGGGGTTCGGTACAAAGCCGGACAGTTGCCTTGGCCACCTCTGGCCAAAAGTATAATTCTATTTCACTCTTTACATATCACGTAAGTTTTTAGATGAAAGGAGGAG
>BLMO01000166.1 GCA_011957885.1 Clostridiales bacterium | reverse complement strand
GCTTGGCTACGGAAAAATCGCAATTCCCTTGTTCTTCGGATTTTTGGTGATCGGTGTGATTACAGGTATAATCGGAAGTGTGGCGTCTTTGCGGAAGTATTTGAAGTCTTAAGAAGAAAAATCGGTATAAACTGATTTTCAACGCAGATTGGAGATCTTGCTCCGCTCGGATGAAAGGCAGGTTGAAGTCTGAAAGATAAGCAACTACGGGACTGAATGTCTGTTGCTTTCAGACCTGATTTGTGCCGATTTCGCTTGCAACGAAATCGGCACAAATCCAAAGAAAGGTGTGGTCATAAGAATGAAACTCTATTCTGAAAGACGCGGCATCCGATTGCTGTTGGCAGTATTGGCTGCAGTTCTTGCAGCGGCATTACTGGTTATGGCGCCGGCGCCCGGCAACCATGCAAGCGCGAAAAACGCTCAGGTGAAAAGATATGAAGATCAGATTTCCGATTTGGAGAAAAACCGGAAAGCGCTTCAGGAAAAAATTGCCGGCTTAAAGGATAAGGCAAAGGAGACGGCAGAATATAAACAGAATCTGGATGCACTGATTTATGCTATGTCCCAGAAAATTTCCATGTCTCAGGAGCTTGTTAAGGAACTGGAAACGCGCATTGAAGAAACAAAAGCTTCCATTGCGGAAAAAGAAACAGCGATTGAGGAAACTTTTGAAAAATTTCAGGAAAGAATGCGCATGTCCTACGAAGAAGGTTCTGTCAGCTACCTCAGCGTGATTTTGGGTTCAGACAGCGTGAGCGATTTTCTAAGCCGTGTGGACAGAATCAATTCCATGCTGGAATATGATAAGACTATGCTGAACCAGTATAAAACGGAAAAAGAAGATCTGGAAAGAGAACGTGCCAATTTGGAAGAATCTATAGCGCTTCAGAAAAGTACGTTAGAGGCGTTGGAGAAAGATAAAGCAACCAATGAGCGGCTGTCTGCCCAGGCAGCGAGCTATTATGATTCTTTAAAGGAGGACCAGGCATCCTATCAGTCGCAATATGAAGCGGCAAAGGCTGCGGAAGATAAATTGGATAAGGAACTGGCTGCCTACCTGAAAAGTTTGCAGGCACAAAATTCCTCTCAGGTTACTGCGGCGGGTGAATTTATGTGGCCGCTCCCGGTTGGAAAGGGATATATCTCCTGCTACTATGGTGACAGTGATCCGAACGGTTCTCCTCACTATGCTGTGGACGTTGCCATTTCCTATGGCACACCGATTTATGCATCCAATGATGGTACCGTGCTGAAAGCAGAATCTCATTCCAGCTATGGTTACTATGTTTTGATTGACCACGGAAACGGCAGATCTACATTGTATGCCCATTGCAGTTCTCTTGCTGCCGTAGCCGGACAGACGGTATCTAAGGGGCAGGTGATTGGTTATGTCGGTTCTACAGGATTTTCCACTGGGAACCATTTACACTTTGAATTCCGTGTAAACGGAAATCGTACCAATCCGCTTAACTATGTTCAAAAAGGCGTATGATATAGAAAGCGCATGATGCAAAGTCTGAAAGCAGGGAAAAACCGGCTTTCAGACTTGCTTTGTACTTTATGATGGAATCATTGCTGTGTTTGAAAGCAAATATTTCGGTTACACTGGAAGTAACAGCGGCAGCATGCGCCGCATACTTCAAGAAAGGCTTGAATAAAATTATGGATGAAAATCAAACGCCCGACATCTCTGAAAAGGAGCCGGACGATATCGCACAAAAAGATTCCGACAGGGGAAGCAGTTCCCCGTACACACCGATTTCGCAGGAGCAGATTGCGCGCAGCGCGTCTGAGGGAGGACCCCACAGCGGGCGTGAGAATAAATCCTCTCGCGGTGTGTCCGTAGGGACGGTGGTGGTGATTGCCGCACTATGCATTATTGCTACGTTTATGACTACCTATGTATTGCTTTCCGCCCAGAATATGCATGGAGGCAATACCGGATCACCGTCCGGCGGAGTAATGGAACAGGCCGAGGAAAAAATCAATGCTTTGGAAGCATTGCTTGCAGAAGAATTTATCGGCGAATTGGATGAGGATGCTCTGGCGGATTGGATGCTCAAAGGCTTTATGGCAGGATTGGGAGACCCTTACGCAGAGTATTATACAAAAGATGAATTTGCTGCGCTCCTTGCTGACAACAGGGGAGAGATGCAGGGCATTGGTATCAGTGTGACGATGGATACAGATACAGGACTGATTGAAATTATCTCTGTTTATCCCGATTCTCCTGCATTGGAAGCGGGCGTTCTTCCCGGTGATAAGGTTGTTTATATTATTGAAGACGGGCAACGCACCAGCGCGGCGGAGATGGGCTACAGTGTGGCAGTGTCCAAGCTGCAGGGAAAAGCGGATACGTTTGCCGAATTTGTTGTGCAGCGGGTTGACAATCAGGGCACAACAGAAGAAATTGAATTTTCTATAAAGCGCGGATACATTACTGAATATACGGTGGAAGGACGTTTGTATGCTCCGGATCCCACTGTGGGCGTGATCCGGATCACTTCCTTTGACGATGGTACACCGGATCAGTTTGCAAATGCAGTGCAGGCTCTCCGGGATCAGGGTGCAGAGCGTCTTATTCTGGATGTGCGGTATAACCCTGGTGGGGAATTGGAATCAGTTTGCAGCGTGTTGGATTCGCTGCTGCCGGAAGGTCCTGTCATTCGTACCATTGACAGGGATGGAAATGAAGAGACTGTGTATACCTCTGATGCAGACGCTTTGGATATGCCGCTTGCCGTAGTGGTCAATGAGGGCACTGCCAGCGCAGGCGAGCTGTTCGCTTCTGCCTTGCAGGATTATGATAAAGCTCCGGTTGTAGGCGTGCAGACATACGGAAAGGGAAGTATGCAGACGATCCGTTCCTTTGGAGACGGTACCGGTTTCAAGTATACGTATCGGTACTACTGCCCACCGTATTCCGATAATTTTGACGGCGTCGGTGTGACGCCTGATATTGAAGTGCCGCTGGACGAGGCGCTTGCAGGAAAAAGCATCTATAAAATTTCCGATGAAGAAGACAATCAGCTTGCGGCTGCATATCATACTTTGCCAAAAGTAAAATAATCATTTCAACAATAAATTCAGATAAATTTGAAAGGACACAGCCATGACAAACGAAGCAAATTTCACCTTATATACGAAAGAAGGATATCAGCAGCTTCTGGACGAACTTGCATATCTGAAGGATGTGCGCGTTCCGGAAATTAAAGTGCAGCTTGCAGAGGCGAGAAGCCACGGAGACCTTTCTGAGAACAGCGAGTATGATGAGGCGCGTGACGCACAGGCAAAGTGCTATGCCCGGATTGCTGAAGTAGAGGATCTTATCAAAAACGCAAAGATTGTTGATGAATCCGAACTGAAGGATGACGTGGTAAATATTGGTTCCAAAGTAAAGGTTTATGATGAAACCTTTGATGAGGAAATTGAGTACATCATGGTCGGTTCCAATGAAGTAAATGCCGCTATGAATATGATTACAGACCGCAGTCCTGTAGGCGGTGCACTGATGGGTGCCAAAGCCGGGGATAAGGTTTCCTATATTGCCCCCTGCGGTGAAGTGCACATAAAAATTCTGGAGGTTTCCAGGGCAAAGAAAAACTGACGCACAGTCGGGATGAATTCGCCGGACGGCGGAATGACAGCGCCCGATCAGACTGAAACATTGCGGCGCTCTGCTTTTGGAGCGCCGTTTTCCTTTAAGGAGAAATTAGGAATGAAAGAAAATGAAAATAAGAATCCTCTGGAGGATCAGGAGAAGCCGCCAATACCTTCTCAGACGGATGATGAAGTTCCGATGTCCGCTGCCATGCGTGTGCTGCGGGCGAAGGGTGAGGATCAGCAAAATGAGCATGAAAGCCAATATACCGGCAAAAAAGTCGGAAAACTGGAAAACTTCTGGTATCAGCACAAGTGGCATGCAGGGCTGACTGCCTTTTGCATAGTGATAGCGGCGGTGCTGCTGTGGCAGATTCTTACGTATGTCGCACCGGATGCATATATCATGTATACAGGTCCTGTGGCGCTGATCGGCAGCCGGTATACCGATTTGGAAACTGCTATTACGCAGGTGATGGAGGATTATAATGGGGACGGTGTAAAAGCAATCAGCTTTACGGACAATACCTATTTGACAGAAGAACAGATTGCAGAAAAGCAGGAAGAGGGCGGATATCAGCCGGATTACGGCGCGATGCAGTCGGCGTATAGCCGTTTCCAAGCAGAAATCAATGCGGCGAAGCATATGCTGTGCATGTTGGATCCGTCTTTGTACGAGCCACTGCGGGATATGGGCGGCTTCATGCCGCTATCCGATATTTTCGGTGAGGATTTGCCGGAAAGCGCTGCGGACGAATATGGAATCCGACTTGGAGACACTGCTTTTTATAAAGAATTTCCTGGCGTGCGGATTCTGCCGGCGAATACCATTTTAGCTGTTCGATCGGAGGAAGCCCCCGGAATTCAGGGAAGCAAAAAGAAACTGGAAGCGCTCCAGCGTCACGCTGCGCTTCTGCGGGCGATTGCAGAGTATACACCCGACAGTGCAGAATAAAAGACAGGAAAAAATATTTAAAATATATTGACAATTGCACCATACGATGCTACAATGCAGAAACAGGCTCCCTACCGGGCCAAATGGATTGATTTTTATGAAAGGATTTATAATAGATGAAAACAATTAAGGATAAACAGGTATTGGTTGCAGCGGATTTTGCAGGTGTTGCACTGAAAAAATGCTGTTGTTGCACATTTGGAGAAAAACGGCTGGACATGCACGGATATCGGCGTGAAGGAAGTTGACGAGAAGAATCCGGAGATGTTCCATAGAATCGGTTTGCGCGTTGGCGCGAAGATCGCTGAAGGCGAATTTGAGCGTGCAATGCTGTTCTGCGGCACCGGTATGGGTATTCACATTGCGGCAAGCAAATGCCCCCATGTACATGCTGCAGTTGTAGAAAGCGTTCCCGCTGCACTGCGCTGCATCACCGGCAATAACTGCAACGTAATTTCCATGGGCGGAGCATATGTTGCTCCTGCAATGGGCATTGAAATTGCAGAGGCGTTCTTGTATCACAACTTGGGTGACGGCTATGAATGGTGGCCTAATTTCTATGAGTTTCATAAGCTGGCTTATGATGAACTGGACAGCTTTGACTATGAAACCTTCAAGAAAAACGGCTTTACATTCCCCGGTGCAATCGACATTCCCTTGGAGGATTGTCCGAAGCCTGAGGAACTCAAAAGCAGATAAATTCTGCATTTTGAAAAGCTGATATAAAACCTTTGCATTAAGATACCGTGGGATAAGTCTGTCCCACAAGCATTTTTATGCAAAGGTTTTCTTTTTTACGAGGGAGGCGACATAATCCGACGGATATATGTTGGCAACGGTAAGAGTGAAAGAAAGGGAGAAAATTGTGACAGAAATTGAACAAATTCCGGTCGGCGTATATGAAGCTGCGGCAAAACGGGGCATTACAGCAGAAAATGCACTTCTTGCCGCATACGCCGACAGAAACAAAGACGGAATAAATTGCGATAACTGGATTTTTGTAACGAAGGACACCCTAACCCTAATCGGCGGCATCCAGCGGATTCTCCCAAAAGAAAATGTGGGGCGTATAGATCGCCGGCGGCTGGAAGTGAAATTCGGGGAGTTGTCCTTTGACGAATATCCTTTGGAGTCTTTGCAGGATTTTCGTGCGGAGCAGCAGATTTCCGGCTGCATCCTAACAGCCTTCGATACCGATTCTCAGGCATATATACTGATCACCCATTTGTCCTGCCACAAAATGGAGGAGTTGACGCAGCTTTGCAGATGCCTTAATGAATATAAAGAAAAAGGTGAATTTAAGCCGCCCAAGAAAAAGGACGATGATCGGTATTGCCCCAAATGCGGCAGACTCTATCCGGATCAGAGCAGAAAACTGTGTCCGGCATGCATGAATCGGATGAGCGTCATCCGCAGAATGGGGACCTTTATGATGAAATATAAGTGGCAGGTGATTGCAGTGCTTGCTGCTATGACACTCACTACTTTGCTTGGTGTGCTGACTCCCTACATAAGCTCCGGCTTTTTCTATGATCAGGTGCTTACCGTTGGCGGTGAATTTTACGGGCAGGTGGCGCTGGTGATCTTCCTGATAGTGTCTACCCGCTTACTGGCATTGCTGATCAATATGGTCAATGAGGTTCTTACTGCGCGGATCGTACCCAAAGTGACATATGATTTGAAAAATGTTATTTTTCATTCTATTGAGCGATTGTCCGTTGGATTCTTTTCCAGACGGCAGACAGGTTCTCTGATGAATCAGGTGTTTTTAGACGCAGACAGTATCTACTGGTTTTTTGTGGAAGGCTTTCCGTATTTGATTATCAATGTGATTCAGACAATCGTGGTAACAGCGATTATGTTTATAATCGACTGGAAGCTGGCACTGCTGGCACTGGTGTTTTGTCCGGTATTTGTTTTTGCAATTGTACATCTTCATAGACATATGCGCAAGCTTCATGCCAAACGGTATTCCGGTTCCAGGCGGATGAACGGAACACTGACAGACGCGCTGGGTGGGATTCGTGTAGTGAAAGCCTTTTCCAAGGAAAGCACGGAAATAGACCGATTCAATCAGCGCAGCAAAGCTTTTGCCCGCGCCAGTCAAAATGTATCTTTATATAACGGGACGGTGTTTCCGCTGGTAACATTTCTGTTTTCCATAAGTTCTATTTTGATTCTTGGAATCGGCGGATGGCGGGTTGTCGAAGGCGAATTGACATATGGTTTGCTTCTCACTTTTATTTCCTATACGACACTATTGTATAATCCTATGTCTTTCTTTGTTGATATAAATGATAAGATTTCTGACAATATGAATGCTATGTTCCGCCTTATGGAAATTATGGACGCGGAACCGGATGTGCGGGAATCGGAAAATGCCCGGACACTGGAGCAGGTTCAGGGACGTGTAACCTTTGAAAATGTGGAGTTCGGATATGATAAAACCCGTAAGATCATTGATAATGTGTCCTTTGATATTGCACCGGGAAAAAAGATCGGGATTGTAGGACATACAGGCGCAGGAAAATCGACAATTGCCAATCTGATTATCCGGCTTTACGATGCGGATCGGGGAAGGGTACTGATTGACGGTGTGGATGTGCGGGAGTTGTCTTTTGAAACCCTGCACAGGAATATTGCCATTGTTTCCCAGGAGACCTATTTGTTTCAGGGAAGTATTCTCGATAATATCCGTTATGCTGTGCCGGATGCTACTATGGATGAGGTAATTGTTGCCTCTAAGGCGTCGGGGGCGCATGATTTTATTGTCCGGCTGCCGGACGGCTATTCTACGATGATCGGTTGGGGATATAAGGATTTGTCCGGCGGAGAGCGGCAGCGGATATCCATTGCCCGGGCGATTCTGATGGCGCCGAAAATTCTGATTATGGATGAGGCTACCTCGGCTATGGATACGAAAACGGAGCGGCTGATTCAAACGGCACTGGAAAAGCTGTCCCAGGGCAGAACCACAATTATGATCGCTCATCGGCTGTCTACCCTGCGGGATGCGGACACGCTTATGGTGATTGAACATGGAAAGGTGCCGGAGGCAGGTACGCATGCCCAGCTTCTGGAAAAAGAGGGGATTTATCATAAGCTGTATATGCTGCAGTATGAAGCGTTGAAAAATGCAGGGATTCAGGAATGAAGATACAATTCCTCCGACACGATTGCTGCGCGGCTCCATAGGGGGCTATAACTGAATACTGCATTTGTTTATACATGGAGGTGTACTATGGGGAGAAAAGAAAATATGCAGCCGGCAGAGCCCGTCTGCATGCTTGCAGATGTGGCAGAGGTTCGGTATCTGCACCGGGATAATACGGAAATTTTTCTGAAAAACGGATTTCCAGGAGCCAATATAAAAATCCAGCAGGAGGATGGAACGGAGAAAACAGAGGAGCATATCCGGATCTGGCTGCACCGTTCATTCCCGTTTGATTTACCGGAGGAATACATATCCGTGCAAAATAAGGATCAGGAGGAAATTGGCCTGATCCGTTCCTTGACAGATTTTGATTCTGCGTCCGCAGATATTCTGCGGGGGGAATTGGCGCGCCGGTATTATACCCCCCGGATCACAAAAATTGTGTCCCTCAAGGAGGCACACGGGTATTCCTTCTGGAATGTGGAAAGTGATGCGGGAAAATTGCAGTTTACCTTGCAGGATACTTTCCGCAGTCTGCTGCGGGTTGGGGAAGACAAAATATTTGTCTTTGACAACTACGGAAACCGGTATGTGATTGAAAGTTTGAAGGCTTTGGATCGCCGCAGTCTGCGCAGGATTGAACTGTATCTGTAGAGGAGGCTGATATGGAACAATGTATCACCCGGATTCCGTTTAATCTGAATCCGGATAATAAGCCCGTGCGGGGACAGGTGGAAATCTATACTGACGGTTTGCGAATCGTAGAACAAGAAGAAAAGTGGATTCCTATGGAGGGAATCCGGGAATTCCGTTGTGATGTCGGCGTGGGCAGTGTGACGCTGGAAATCAGTCGGGAAGAGGGAGACTGTCGGATTTGCCGGGGTACAATGGATCAGCTTGCAATATTTTCTGCAGCCGCCAAACGGATGAACCGCTTTCTGGACGGAGCCGTGCCGACAGAAGAGTGGATGGAATATAAAAAAGCGGTGTGTCCAAAATGTCACCGCCCATACTTGCCGGATTCGGAAATATGTCCGAAATGCACCAAAAAGGGCGGCTATTTGCGGCGTTTGTGGAAAATGGCAAAATCCAGCAGAGGATATATTTATCTGTCGGTGTTGATATTTATTGCAGTTGCGGCGCTGAATTTGGTACTACCCTATCTCAATCGGGTACTGGTTGATGATTATATCAAGGCGGACAGACTGCCCGCTGTCAGTCAGTATGTGTTGGCGGTGCTGATGATTTTGCTTGTCACACTTGCTGTACGGCTTCTTGGAATCCTCCGCAATTTTGCCCAAGTGCGGGCAGGCACCAAGCTGATTGTAACTCTGCGGCAGACGCTGTTTCAGAAAATAGAGGCGCTGTCTCTCTCGAAGGTTTCTAAGCGGACGACAGGGGAGCTGATGAATCGGGTCACACGGGATTCATCCCAGATTCAGGATTTTTTCACCAGTGATGTAGGCGGACTGATCGAGCAGGTGTTTACCCTTGTCAGCCTTGGCATTATTTTGTTTGTATATGACTGGCGGCTGGCGTTGATGGTTCTGCTTCCTGCTCCTTTGGTCATGCTGTCCCATCGGCTGATGTGGCGGTATCTGGGACCACGGTATAACAAGCAGTGGTGGTGCGGCAGCCGGCTGTTTGAAACGCTGTATGATATTTTTTCAGGAATTCGGGTGGTGAAAGCATTCGGTATGGAGAAAAAAGAGGTGGAGCGGTATGACAGAGTCAACCAGCGGGAAACATCGGTTCGGATTACCAACGAAACGTATTTTGCTGTGATTTCTCCGGTTACGAACTTTTTGATGGGCGTGGGTGAATTCTTCCTGTTGTATTATGTGGGCAACCAAATTTTAGACGGGTCGATGACGCTTGGAGCTATGCAGCAGTTTTCTGCTTACGTTGCCATGATATACGGTCCCCTGCGCTGGCTGTCCTTCATGCCCCGCCGCCTTGCCCGCACAATGACTTCCGTTGTTCGGGTCTTTGACGTATTGGACGAAAAAGAGGATGTGGCTGACAGGGAAAATGCGGTTCACAAGACGATTAAGGGGAATATACAGATAGACAATGTTTCCTTCGGATATGAGGATTCCAAAAATGTGCTGCGGAAGGTGAGTTTAGAGATCAAGCCGGGAGAAATGGTTGGAATCGTAGGGCGTTCCGGCGTTGGAAAATCTACTTTGATCAATCTGATTATGCGTATGTATGATCCGGAGGAAGGGGAGATCCGAATTGATGGCACAGATTTGCGGGATATTGCACAAAATTCCCTGCGCAGTCAGATTGGTGCGGTGTTACAGGAAACATTTCTTTTTACAGGAACGCTGTTCCAGAATATTTGTTATTCCAAGCCGGATGCTACGTATGATGAAGTAATCACTGCTGCAAAGCTTGCCGGCGTGCATTCCTTTGCGGTAAAGCTTCCCGATGGGTATAACACACTGGTAGGAGAACGGGGACATACTTTGTCCGGCGGGGAACGGCAGCGGGTGGCGATTGCCCGTGCGCTGCTGCACAATCCGAAAATCCTCATTTTGGATGAAGCGACTGCATCTCTGGATACGGAAACGGAGAAAGATATACAGGATGCATTGCAAAAACTGATTGCCGGCAGAACAACGATTGCGATTGCACATCGGCTGTCTACTTTGCGGAATGCGACCCGGTTGGTAGTGCTGGACAAAGGCAGTGTAGCAGAGGTTGGTACCCATGACGAGTTGGTTGCCCGTAAGGGATTGTATTATGAACTGGTCATGGCACAAAGGCAGATGTCAAAAATGACAGAAGATGATATTGCATAAAATAAAAAAATAACCGGGCAATTTTGCCCGGTTATTTTTTCATAATTCTTTCAAAAAAGCTTACAAAGTGATATAATACATACAAACAGATAAGAAAGGTTTGGTGTTATGAATAAACATATACGGCGGCTTGTGGGAACTGCGCTGTTTGCTGCGGCAATTCTTGTGGGAACCATGGTGCTGGGCGTTCCCCTGCCCAGCGGCGGTTACGGAAATTTTGGGGATGTATTTGTTATCACCGCGGCATTTTTTCTAGGACCTGTGTGGGGCTTTGCTGCCGCAGGACTTGGATCTGCACTTGCCGATATTCTTTTGGGATTTGCCTTGTACGCACCTGCAACCTTTATCATCAAGGGATGTATGGCGGTGCTGTTTGCCTGCCTTTGCCGGTCTGTGCGCCCCAGAGCATGGTTTGCTATGAGCGCATTTCTGGCAGAAGCAGTGATGGTTGGCGGATATTTCCTGTTTGAAAGCTTCCTCTATGGTCCCGGTGCTGCACTGGCGAATGTTCCCGGCAATATGGCGCAGGGCGTTCTTGGACTGGTATTGTCCTCCGTTATAGTAATTACGGCCTCTGCAAGCAAACCAATTATGCGGTACGCTGCTGCATGGAAGAAAGGTTAAGCTTCGTTTTCTCGCTCCACAGAATATGTGCGGACATATATGCGGCGAAGCTGCCCCTCCGGCGCGCCTTCCTGTATGCCTTCCTTGGGATCGTCATAAACAATGGTGATTTCTCCGGGGCTGCTTTCGAAGGCAGTGTTATAGCCGGAGGGACTGTTGCCCCATTTGCCGTCACAGGGTTCAATAATCTGCGGCTCGCTCCAGGTGCGACCTTTGTCGGAGGAAAACAGCAGCATGGTGTGGATATGTCCGGACACACATACAAGGGTGCCGTCCGTCATAGTAAATAGTTTCGGAAGTACACCCCAGGAGCAGATGGGATAGGGTGCCTCCCAGGTTCTCCCGCTGTCATAGGAGTGTGTGCAGTACAGGGGAGAGTATACCTCATGTCCTCCGGTGCGGATCACGCAGACAATGTGTCCGGGCTCTATTTCGATGATATCCGGTTCGCAGTATCCCTCTGCATTTACATCGGGAATGGGGTAGGTTTGAACATCTGCGATTGTAGAAAGAAAAGAAAATGTGTTTCCGCCGTCTTTGGAAAGGATGCACCAGGAGCGGTACAGATAGAAGTCATAGCCGCCGTTCTCCCGGAAATAGGGACAGAGAGTGGTATCGTCTTTGGTCTGCCCATACATAGTAGCGAGGATGTCGCCGTTTGAAAGTTGAATCAGTCCGTTGGATATGCAGCTGGTATGGCTGTTGTTTGAGTCTCCGAATCCTACGGACAACCTGGGAATCTGGATTTGGGTGAAAGAGGAAGAAACATTTCCGGCGCACACGTCCTCCATGGACTTTGCCCGATATATGCCGGCTACAAAGGGAATGTTTTCCTGATCAAAGCTGCGTATTGCATCGTGAACAACATTATCAAAGGAGAGGGCATAAAAAGAGCCGTCCTGCAATTGGATAAACCGATCTGTTTTGCGTCCCTGTGCAAGCGGCAGGGTCTTCCAGCTTTTACCGCTGTCATTGGAATACAGGGCGAAGTGAGCGTCGTCAATGGGAAGATAAATCTGACCGTCCTGGGACTGGGTGTCTTTGTATGCGTAGCTGCCGCATCCAAAGACCTGGTGGGAAAGTTGTTTCAATGCATATTTCATAGGGGAATCTCCATAAATTAAATTTATGCGGTTAGCATAGCAGGGGGAGACAGAAAAGTCAATACATTTTAGAAATTTTGAGATTTGTTTTTTGTATCAGCAAAAGAGGAACTTGCCGTCTGAAATAAAAAATAAGAATTATTTTATAAAAGATATTGACAAACTTTTCGGATTATGCTATAATTCTTCTTGCGCGAGTGGTTTGCATGAGATGCTGGTGTAGCTCAGCTGGTAGAGCAGCTGATTTGTAATCAGCAGGTCGGGGGTTCGAGTCCGTCCACCAGCTCCATCGCATCTTACAATGTGAGCTGCGTTCTCACAGCGCACAGCAGAAGAAAAATTCTGCAAATTGAATATGGGGGAATTCCCGAGCGGCCAAAGGGGGCAGACTGTAAATCTGTTGTCAGTGACTTCGCTGGTTCGAATCCAGCTTCCCCCACCAGCGATTGAACTCGCAGGTGAAACGTGTACCTTATATGGTGCGCGTTTTTTTATATTTTTGTAAAGAAAAATGTTTTCTTTACAAAAACTTATTGACATATGCGCTGGGTGTGATATAATGCGGAGGAAATTTATTTTTTAGGGAGTATTCGAACATGAATCAAGAAATAAAAGTGGGCGTCATTGGGCTTGGTGAACGTGGATATAGTACGCTGATGGGCGTCCTTTGCGATATGGATTCTATTCGCATTACATATGTCTGCGACCGTTACGAGGATCGTGCGGTGCGGGGACAGCAGGGTGTTTTAGAAAAAAAAGGATATGCGCCAAAGTATACTACAGATTATCGCACTTTGATTGAGGACAGCGATGTGGAAGCAGTGGTAATCGCTTCCGCATGGGAGAATCATGTGCCTGCAACGGTTGCTGCTATGCGGGCGGGAAAATATGTGGGCTGTGAAGTTGGCGGCGCATATACGATAGACGATTGCTGGGAACTGATCCGCGCTTATGAGGATACAGGCAGACACTGCATGATGCTGGAAAACTGCTGCTTCGGACGGGAAGAACTGATGGTGCTGAATATGGTTCGTCAGGGTCTGTTCGGCAAAGTTGCCGCTTGTGAGGGTGGATATCATCATGATCTGCGGTATGAAATCACACACGGGGAAGAAAAACGGCATTACCGGCTGCACAACTACAAAAATCGGAATTGTGAAAATTATCCCACCCATGAGCTTGGTCCCATTGCAAAGGTTTTGAACATCAACCGGGGAAATCGGATGCTTTCGCTGACTTCCATGTCTTCCGGTGCATGGGGTCTGAATGAATATGCCAGCAATCATGAGGACGTTAAACCGGAACTGCGTACCGCCCTGTTTGCCCAGGGGGATATTATCAAAACCAATATCAAATGCACCGGCGGGGAGCTGATAACCCTTACATTGGACACCTCACTGCCCCGTCACTATTCTCGTGGATTTACCGTTCGCGGCACAAAGGGGAGCTATACGGATCTGACCAAAGCAGTTTTTTTAGACAGCCTTGGTGAATCCGGAAATAAAATCTACGAGAACCTGGAAGAATACAGGGAGAAATGGGAACATCCCATTTGGCAGCGTTACTTAAAAGAGGGTGTGAAGGGCGGCCATGACGGTATGGACTGGCTGGTGTATTCTGCATTCTTCGAGGGAATTCTGAACAATCGGCAGCCTACGGTCGACACATATGATATGGCGTCCTGGATGGCAATTACGCCTCTGTCGGAAGCATCTATTGCCGGCGGTGGCCGCCCGATGGATATTCCGGACTTTACCCGCGGACAGTGGTTGATTCGTACAGACTGCAACGACGGACCTTATTCACTGGACGTATAATAAGGTTAAAATACGGGGATTGTATACAGAAGAACCTGCAAAACGACAGCATAAACAATCCCTCACCCGCTGACGCGGGAGCCCCCTTTGCACAAGGGGGCCTTTTTATGTTGGAGCCGCGCAGTGGATCCTCACATGGGGGCTTTTATAGTTT
>BLMO01000165.1 GCA_011957885.1 Clostridiales bacterium | reverse complement strand
AAGCGAGAGTGCAGCTTATGCGGGATCTGGGAACATGTCCCCAGCCTCTTGCCATGTATATCCTGAATCTGGGATTGGAAACCCTTGCGCTCCGTATGGAACGTCACTTTGAAAATGGGCTTGCAGTGGCAAAATATCTTGCAAACCATGACAAAATCACCTGGGTGAAAAATCCTGCACTGTCTGACTCCGATCAGCATGAAAAATGTGTGAAATATCTGGGCGGCAAATCCTGCGGCGTAGTATCCTTCGGCGTGAAGGGCGGACGGGACGCCGCTATGCAGTTTATGAATCATCTGCAGCTTGCTCAGATTGTGGTTCATGTTGCAGACGCGCGCACCAGCGTGCTCCATCCTGCTTCCACCACACATCGGCAGCTTACCGATCAGCAGCTTGTGGACGCAGGCATCGGCGCGGATCTGATCCGCATGTCTGTAGGCATTGAAAACATCAACGACATTCTTGCCGATATTGAAAACGCTCTGTCCGCAGTATAAAAATGAAAAACGGAGGACAAACCGTTGCCAATCAAAATACCAAACGCTTTGCCAGCAACGGAAACCCTGCAAAGCGAAAATATATTTGTTATTACGGAAACCCGTGCCATCACACAGGATATCCGTCCCCTGAAAATTGCAATTCTGAATCTGATGCCCACAAAAATCACCACGGAAACCCAGTTGGCACGACTGTTGGGCAATACGCCCCTGCAAGTGGAAGTGGTTCTGCTCCATACAGCAACCCATAAAGCCCGCAATACCTCTACTGAACACATGCTGTCTTTCTACCGCACCCACGAAGACGTTATGGATTATAAGTTTGATGGCATGATTATTACAGGTGCACCTGTGGAAAAAATGGAATTTGAGGATGTTGCATACTGGGATGAACTGTGTCGGATCATGGAATGGTCGAAAACCCATGTAACCAGCACCCTGCATATATGCTGGGGAGCGCAGGCGGGGCTGTACTACCATTACGGCATACAAAAGCATCTTCTGCCGGAAAAGATTTCCGGCATCTTCCCCCATAAAAAGGACCGGAAAACTTCGATTCTTCTGCGGGGTTTTGACGACAGCTTCATGGCGCCCCATTCTCGCCATACTGCCATACACCGGCAGGATGTGGAAGCCGTACCGGAACTGAAAATCCTCGCCTCCGGTGAAGAAGACCGGATAGGTGTGTTCGCAGTATCCAACCAGGGCGGCAGCCAGATTTTTATAACGGGACACCCTGAATATGACGGAGATACCCTGAAAGGCGAATATCTGCGGGACAAAGCGGCAGGACTGCATCCCCATGTTCCGGAAAACTACTTCCCCGGCAACGACGACACAAAAGAACCGATCGTCACCTGGCGCAGCCATGCAAACTTACTCTACTCAAACTGGCTCAACTATTTCGTTTACCAAGCTACCCCATATGACATTGAGCAAATCGGCTAATATTAAAAGGAGACTGGCAAATGGCAAACCAACCGCACGCAAAAACACAAACCTTTTCCCTGCATGACGAGCGGGACAGAACCATCCGGGATATCCTCACCGCGGTATATCAGGCGCTTCAGGAAAAGGGATACGATCCCATAAACCAAATGGTAGGATATATTTTATCGGAAGACCCAACCTATATCACCAACCACAAAAACGCACGGGCGCTGATCTGCCGGATTGACCGGGATGAATTGATGGGCGCACTCGTAAAATATTATTTGGGGCTAAACTGATCCCCTGAAAAATGATCCGACAGGAGGAACAGTCCGTGATCATTTATAAACTATCAACAGATCCGACGACCGGCGCACCCGTATATGAAAAAACAGACACACTGCCTCACGGCGCCGCCGTAGCACTGGGGAACTTTGACGGGGTGCACAGGGGACATCAGAGACTGTTTTCCCGTGCAAAAGATGCAGGCTGTCCGATCAGCGCCGCATGGTCCTTTACAAGCTTGGCCAAAGCGACAAGCCCGGTGCCCTTTCTTACAGACATCCAGTCCAAGCTGCGGCTGTTTGCAGCCTGCGGCTTGGATTACGCCATTCTGGAGGATTTTGAAGCCATCCGCTCTATGTCCCCCGCTGTATTTGCAACGCAGTATCTGCCCGATCAAATCCGTGCGGGGAGCGTTGTCTGCGGGTTCAATTTTCGGTTCGGCAAAGGCGGCACAGGGGACGCGGACGCACTGCGTAAATATCTTGCCGGAGTGAATATTCCCGTTATTGTGGAAAATCCGGTTCTGTGGCAGAACAGAATTGTTTCATCCAGCACCATCCGCGGCTGTATTTTAGACGGGAATATGGAATCTGCCTCGGAACTGCTGGGACATCCCTTTTCCATTTGTTTTCCCGTGGTACGGGGTAAGCAATTTGGCAGAACCATCGGAATTCCCACCATCAATCAAAGCTTTCCAAAAGGGCATATCATTCCGCGGGGCGGAATCTATGCCTGCACCTGCAATGTAGGCGGCGATATCTTCCTCGGCGTTGCTAATATCGGTGTCCGTCCCACAGTCACAGATGGAAATGTTCCGGTAAATTGTGAGACACACATTATCGACTATAACGGGCTTTTATATGGAAAGGAAATCCAGGTGGAATTCTATCACCGGCTGCGGGATGAAATCCGGTTTGAAAATGTGCAGCAGCTGAAAAATCAGGTGCAGCAGGATATACAAAAAACAATCGCTTATTTTGAAGCAACTTACGGCGGCTGACTGCCAACCTGCCTTATATGTTAAGAAAGGGGATGGAATCGCGTGATAAAGAAGAAAAAAATGGCATTAGTCCTTATTTCAGTGATTCTGCTTGCAGCGGGAAGCATCGGACTGTCCGTTCGTTCTGCGGCGTTAGAGGATCCCACTGTTTCCAATGCAAAAGGCATCTATCTATATAATTTGGAAAACAACAAAGCTGTATTCACCCAAAATGCAGAGGAACAGGTCTATCCAACCTCTACCGTAAAAATTATGACGGGTATCCTTGCCATAGAAAATCTTTCTGAGCGCTTGGATGAAAACATCACCGTAACATCAAGTATGCTGTCGGCAGTATCCGGCAACAATATCGGACTTGCTGCCGGCGAAATCGTTACAATAGACAGTATGATCCGTGCGCTGCTCGTCAACGGTGCAAACGATGCTGCTTATGTGCTGGCGCACACCGTTTCCGGATCCACAGAAGAATTTGTAACACTGATGAACACAAAAGCCAAAGAGCTTGGCGCCCATCACACCCACTACACCAATCCCACCGGCATGCATGATGAAAACATGTATACCACTGCCGAGGACACGGCTCAAATTGCAAAGTATGCCTACGGGCTCGATTTATTTATGGAAGCTACCTCCTCTGTACGGTATTCCATGCCTGCAACCAATACTTCCGCTGCACGCACACTGCACAACCGAAACTGTTTGCTTTCCGTTTATTACGACAAAAACTATTATAACGATCAGGCGCGGGGCATGAACGCCGGCTCCACGCCTCAAGGAGGACACTGTGTAGTAACCGCCGCTACCGATGGCGAGCTAACATATATCGCAGTGGTAATGGGCGCCGAAACCATAAACGGACAGATTTACTCTTACATCAATATAACCAATCTGCTGAAATGGGCGTTTGATTCTTTCACATATACACAGGTGCTGTCCCCCGAACAAATCGTCTGTGAAATCCCCGTAACCCTGTCCACAGCGGTAGATTATGTAACACTGGTTTCTACCGACACCCTGCGGGTATATCTCCCTGCTGATGTGAATGTGGAAGAGGAAATTGAAATCAGCTACAGTACAAACAGTAAAGAATTACAGGCGCCGGTATATGAAGGACAAGTTGTAGGCAGCGTCACGGCAATCTATCAGGGGAATATACTGGGAACATCCCAGTTGGTTGCCACAACAGATGTGACCAGAAACGATCTGCTGTACGGACTTTACAAAATTGAGCAATTTACCAAAAGCCGCTTTTTTATCATTACACTGATAGCCGCAGTCATTTTTACACTGATTTATATTTTTGGCACAGCCATTCTGCGCCAGAAGAAAGGGAAAAAACGCATGCGGTTTTAATTTGCCGCCCATTTCTATTGCATGATGACAAAAAAACGCATACCGCTGCTGCTTGCAGCTATTCTTCTATTTTCCATTTTGTTTCTATGGATGGGATGCGCCCTGCATTCGGATTATCTGATTGGCGACGTAAATGGGGACGGCGTGGTGGACGTTTGCGATGCATATACGCTGCATCGGTATTTGTCCGGCAGATTTACCCCCATTTCCAAAGAAAATGCGGATGTGAGCTTTGACGGAGCAATTACGCAAACCGATGCAGATGTTCTGCGTCAGTATCTTGCCGGGATCAGCAAACCGGGCACCCGTTATGCTTCTGTCACTCTTAACGGAACCGAACTAAATCAATATCAGATTGTGATTCCGAAAGAAGATAAAGCATTTGCTTTGTGGGCTGCTGATCAACTAAAAGACTTTATAGAAATAAGCTGCAATGTTCAAATTCCCATTGTCACGGACGATAAAGCTGAAACAGAATTTGAAATTCTAATCGGAGATACCAACCGAAAGGAAAGCGCATGCGACCTGCAGTTTGATCCCCTTTCCTATATGATCTATACAGAAAAATCTAAAATCGTTCTACTTGGAAAGGACTTTATGGTAGGCGGTGGCGTGGGGTACCTGACACATACACTGCTAAACAGCAGTGATGCCTGGAACGCCCATGCTGCAATCACCGTCCCCGAAGACAAGCCCATACGGGAATATCAGCCACAGCCTGCATCCAGTGTGATTCTGATCATCGGCGACGGTATGGGAGAAAACCACATCCGTATGGCATGTGATGGGAAAGCATATGTGCAGGAACCGGAAACAGGAAGTACGCCGCTTCAGGCACGGACAGTTGACACATTCTGGGCAAAGGAATTTCCCGCAATCGGTACTGCCGCTACAGCAAACCAGCTTGGCGGTGTGACAGATTCCGCCGCGTCCGCCACTGCTCTTGCTACCGGATGGAAAACCCGCAACGGCGTCCTTGGCATGCGTCCGGACACATTTTTAGGCGGTGACACAGACTCTCTGCGTTCCGTTCAAAATGTGCGCGAGCTTGCCTCTCTTTCCGGGCGAACCACTGCAATTCTCTCATCTGACCGGATTACCGGAGCAACACCCAATGGATTTTTGACACATCACAATTATCGGTTCGACTACAGTGTGATTCAGCAGCAGCAGGAAGCACTGGCAGAAAGTGAACTTGCATGTGATTTTCTATGGTGTAATTATGACGATGACGCACTGCCGGAACAGTTTGAAAAGGCAGTTCATGCTGCATCCGTCAACAACAGCGGTTTTTTTATAATGGCAGAAGAAGCTATGATTGACAAATATGCCACCAAATTGGACTACAATGAAACAGTACGTACGGTGTATCGGCTCAACGAATGCGTGGCTTATGCAGCGCTTACAGCGGCATGTCATCCCGATGTTGCCGTAATTGTCACAGCGGACCACGAAACCGGCGGACTGACAATATTAGAGGATGGCAGTTACGCATGGACGTCCGACGGAGAGCATACCGGTGTACCGGTTCCGGTATATGCCATGGGTTGGGGAACGGAGATGTTTCACAGCACGCTTGTAGAAAACACAGATATTGCAAAATATATTGCGTCTGTATTTGGAGCATCCTCTTTTGGAGAATAATTAAAACCACCGCCCCAATATAGGGCGGTGGTTTTAATTGGGTACACGATATCAAAAAACTCCTAAACACAAACAATCCCCCAGTCAGCGCCGCTGCGCTTGGCTGACAGCCCCCTTTACACAAGGGGGCCTTGATTTTTGTTTATGCCACAGGATCCTCTGCGGTTCTGATGGAAAAGCAGGCTGATAAGGTACTGAATTCTC
>BLMO01000164.1 GCA_011957885.1 Clostridiales bacterium | reverse complement strand
ATCTTCCGCAGTGCTTATTCTGAATCCCAGTGAGGAAAACAGTGTGTCTGTGGATGCTACAATTGGTGTTTCGTCTGTAACTTTCGCAGATGTGAATCCGGAAGAGACGGAAATACCGGAAAACACGGAAGAAATTGTGGAAGATGCGGCTTTGCCGGATGAACCAATGTTGTTGGCAGACACCGCCGCTGCCGATACTGGAAGATACACAGTAACGTTTACTTTTTATGATCGGGAAAGCCTTGTGTGTACTTCCGAGGAAAGAACGGTTGGGGAACTTGCAGATCTGATGGGAATTGAGTTCAGCGATGCGCAGCGGGAAAATGTAGACACCGAAGCGGCAATTCTGTCGGATACGGTTGTTTCTGTTGATGCAGTTACATACGATACGGTGGCGGTTAACGCTCCGATTCCTTATGAAACCCGATATGTAGATATTCAGACGATTCCAAAGGGAACAACGAAGACGCATCAAAAAGGTGCAAACGGTACACAGACAACAGAGTATCAGGTCACTTATGTGAATGGAATTGAAGTGGAACGAGTGCAAACGAACGTGTATACCAGCGTGGCGCCCACTGAAAACGTTGTATACCGGGGTGTAGGCGGCACGCTTACAGTTGGTGGAAAAACCTACTCCTATTCCTATTACATAGATTGTAACTCTACGGTGTATACCGGCGGCGGGACTACAGCATCGGGGCTTCCTGCAACGGAAAAGGTAATCGCGGTGGATCCTAAGGTTATTCCTCTTGGCACAACCTGTTATATTTCCGGCAGTTATTGTGAGGTTGGATTCCGGACTGCGGCAGATATTGGCGGTGGCATCAAAGGAAACATGGTAGATATTTATTTTGAAAAAAACAATCCGTATTTTGCCGGATACGGTCGGCGAAATGTTCGGGTATATATTTTTAATTGAGCAGATAGGAGCGATTCCGAATGGACTTTTCAAAGCTGCGCAGTTTCATGGATGCGCTTTGCGGCTGGCGGATTCCTGGAAACGCCTGCGTTGTATATTACAAAAGGCGTCCTGTGTTTCAGTATGCAGCCGGATTTGCTAATATAGAAACCGGACAGAAAATGCAGGGGGATGAGCTGTTCTACATGTATTCGGCGACAAAACCGGTTACCTGCGCGGCAGCGCTCTCTTTGTGGGAGCAGGGGAAATTTATTCTGTCCGATCCTGTGAAAAAGTATTTGCCGGAGTGGGCGGATGTGAAGGTGCGGTATACGGATGCAGACGGGACGGAGAAGCTGCGCGCGCCTGCGCGGGATGTAACAGTGCAGGATCTGTTTACCATGCAATCCGGTTTGGATTATAATTATTTTGCGCCGGCATTGGCTGCTGCCCGGGAAAAGTATGCGCCGGAATGTCCAACTAGGGAAATGGCGCGTGCCATTGCGGCAGAGCCGCTGCTTTTTGATCCAGGAACCCAGTGGTGCTACGGATTTTCCCACGATATTTTGGGTGCGTTGGTTGAAGTGCTTGCTGACGAACCTTTTGGTGCATTTGTAAAGCGTACAATTTTTGATGTGATCGGAATGGAGCAGACGACGTTCGGTGCCGATGAAAAGCGCCGTGAAAAAATTGCTGTATTATATAATTTTGATGATGCGCAAAACAGGATACAGCGGGATGCGGTGCAGGCGAACAGCTTTATTTTCGGGTCTGAATATGACAGCGGCGGAGCAGGGCTTGTGTCTACTGTTTCCGACATGGCGAAGTTTGCCGATGTGATGAGCGCACGAGGATTGACGCGTGAGGGAGCGCGCATTTTGGCGCCGCGTACAGTAGATCTGATGCGCAGAAACCATTTAAAAACCATTCCTGCATCCTTGTCCAGCTTTGCCAATAACGAGTTGGTCGGATATGGCTATGGTTTGGGTGTACGAACAATGGTGGATCCGGCGGCAGGCGGTGCCCCTTCTCCTGTGGGAGAATTTGGATGGACCGGAGCTGCAGGAGCGTATATGCTTATGGATCCGGAAAATGAGCTTGCTATGTTTTATGCCCACCACATGACGAACAATCAGGAAGACTATACCGCACCGCGATTGCGGAATGTGTTGTACTCCTGCTTGGATTAAGCAGAATAGAAAAGAAGATAAAGGGGAGGAAATAATCCTCCCCTTTTTTATACGGCGAATGCGCCAAGTATTTTAAGTATAGTGACGCCGTCCCGCAGTCCTTGGCGGTAAACAACTTCTGTTTCACGATCCGCAGCAGCGTCCAATTCAAATAGGATTTCATCTACAAGTTCTTTTTCATCCTCACAAAGGGAGTTGGATAATAGTTCATCAATATCTTTCGCACGGTGCCGATAGTAGGTGTATTCTTCAGAGCTTCTGTAATTTCCGACTGCCCGGGCAACCAAAGTTTGTGTAAACGCTTCCCATTCCTTTGAAAAATTCATAAAATAAATCCTTTCAATTTAATAATTATCTCAACAACCCTTGAAAGAATTTACAACGCATGCTATAATATTTACACTGCAATTATCTTTCAGATAGTTGTTGGTATCGGGAAGTGGCGTGTGTCTTGCCGGAGATGCGCCGCTTCCTTTATTTTTTGAGGTCATCTTTCAACTTTTTAATGCCACGGCGGGTTGCTTCCATTTTAGAAACTTGTTCTTGTATGCAATATGCATCCAAGATTTGCTCTGCTTCTTTATCTAATCGCACATGCATGGAGACCCCTTTGGGATTATCAGTTGGACGCCCCAGTTTCTTTTTTTCGGGCAAATAGCTCACCTCCATTTTGAAGCCCAAAACAATTATAATATAATGAAGCCCAAAAGTCAATAGGTTATCAGGGAAATTTTGATAAGGCTTCTTTAGTTAAGAAATTGTTGAGTAAGCTCAAACATAAAAAGGCTCCCTTGTGCAAAGGGAGCTCCCGCGCAGCGGGTGAGGGATTGTATAGTAAGACTGTCGATTTGCAGATCATCCAAAATGATAGCAGGGACAATCCCTCCGTCACACCTAACGGTGTGCCACCTCCCTTTGCACAAGGGAGGCTTTGGCTTTGGGGGAGGCCCCTCCGAATTTGCTGCCCTGTGCCACCTTCCTTTGCACAAGGGGAGGCTTTGGCTTTGGGGGGAGGCCCCTCCGAATTTGCTGCCCTGTGCCAC
>BLMO01000163.1 GCA_011957885.1 Clostridiales bacterium | reverse complement strand
CTTGAGGCAATCCACCTGTTGAATTGCCGCCGACCGCTGTATGTAGGAGATTCCGATGTAGATGTTATGACCGCCATGAATGCCAAAGTAGAGGGTATTTTCATTACATGGGGATTCCGCAGCCGGGAAGAACTGGCGGCTGCCGGCGCAACACATTTTGCAGACAGCGCCCGGGAACTGGCTGATATGATTTTGCAGCCGTAAGCGGCAGAAAGGTAAATCCCATGCACATTCCAAAATCTACCACCGACAAAGTCGGCGTACTCTCTTTTGCAGACGCCATGTCCCAGCGTACATATTCCGGATATAACCCAGATGCATGGTTGTACGTGCCGGATTTTTATACAGAATACCGATATATTTTAGGAACCATCGGCAAAAATCCCCTGATCGCCATCGGCGTGAATCCTTCCACCGCCGAGCCGGATCATCTGGACAACACACTGAAAAGTGTACAGCGCATCGCTGATTTTAACGGATATGACAGCTTCATTATGTTTAACGTATACGCCCAGCGCGCCACCGCGCCGGAGGATATGGAACGGGACTGCAATCTGCAGCTTCACCGGGAAAATTTAAAGGCGCTGGAATACGTGCTGCAGCTGTGCGCCGCTCCTCCATCCATCTGGGCAGCATGGGGAACCGTGATTGAAATGCGCGCCTATCTTCCAAGGTGTGTCTTGGATATGATTGAGCTGGGAGAAAAATACAATGCCTGCTGGTACACCGCCGGCGCACGCTCAAAAAAGCGCGGGCATCCCCACCATCCTCTTTATCTGAAAAAAGACGCACCATTGGATCCTTTTGACGCGCGAATCTACTGCGAAAGCCTTGTGGAAACCCTTTCCCGGTGATGAAATAACTTACAAAATTCCGGTTGACTTCCTTTCATATTTTGTATATAATTTATACATAAATATACAGAAAGGATCCATTTGGAAATGAAGAAAACAATTTCATGTATACTTGTGATTCTGATGCTCGCTCCCATGATTCTGTGTGCTGTCACAGCAGGTTCAGCTGCAAATGACCCCACTGCTTCCTATACGCCGACACCCGCAGAACATGAAGACAGTACAATCCGGCTGTGGTTTGACTACAGCAGCAAAAAAATCAAAAACTCTGATACGCAAAGCAGCGGCATGAATACCTTTGCTGCGTATATGGCAAAAAATGAAATTGAAGACATTCAGTTTGTACTGTGCGCCGATGCGAACAAGACAGAAATGCAGGCAAGCGTAACACCATTGACCAACGAAAACGGAGACACCGTCAGCAGCGAGCTGTTTATTCAATATTACCACGACTGTGGAACCTATGGAATGGTTCCGGATGCAATTCCACCCCTATCTGCTTACGGCGCATTTGATCTGAACGCCGGACAATCCCAAGCATTTCTGATAAAGCTGAAAACCACAGCAGATACCCCTGCAGGATGGTACTCCGGTACACTTACCATTCACAACAGTGTCGGGCAGGAAGTGAAAAAAGCAACCGTATTTGCCTATGTATGGGATTTTGCACTGTCTGAAGAAACTGCCTGTGCTACAAGCATAAACTTGGATTTAGGCTATCTTACCCGCGCCCATAAAGGCACTTCTCTGACGAATGCAGAACTTTATAAAGTGTACTATG
>BLMO01000162.1 GCA_011957885.1 Clostridiales bacterium | reverse complement strand
TCAGCTCATTCGCCGCCTCTATATCACATGGCCTTGACAGCCCACACAGCTTTATTCTTGTCATCGCACACCTCGCAACTGTGCAAGCTTTGCCGTTTTATCGGCCGACCGCATCAAAGTCTCTCCGATCAGAACGGCATCCGCTCCGATTTTTGCAAAGATTTTCCACATCATCAGCCGAGCCAACTCCGCTTTCCGATACAAAAAGTACGTTCGGCGGGATCAGTTCCCGCAGTCTGCGGCTGTTATCTGTCAGATTTCGGTTGTTGACGCCGATGATCCGTGCGCCTGCACGCAGCGCCGACTGTACTTCGCTCTCATCGTGCGCCTCAACGAGCGCTGATAATCCGAGGATATCGCAGATGCCGATATACTCCCCGATTTGTTTCTCGCTCAGTATTGAGCAAATCAGCAGAATCGCCGACGCGCCGAGCAGCTTTGCTTCATAAATCATATATTCATCAACGGTAAAGTCTTTGCGCAGGCATGGGATATTAACGGCACACGCAATCTCCCGCAGATATGCGTCGTCTCCAAGAAACCATTTTGGCTCGGTCAGCACCGAAATACAGTCTGCGCCAGCCGCTTCATACTCCTTTGCGATCTCCAGATAGGGAAATTCGGGGGCAATCAGTCCTTTTGACGGGGAAGCCTTTTTACATTCGCAAATAAATGAGATGCCGGGCTTTTTCAGCACTGTCTCAAAGAAAAAACCACCCTTTTCAAGCGACAGCGCACGCTGCTTGATCTCATCTGCAGACAAAACTTTTTTTGCCTGCGAAACACGTTTTCTTGCATGATCGGCAAGACGGTCAAGTATTGTCATGCCTTATCCTCCGAACGGTTGCTCACTTCGATAAATTTGTCAAGCGTTCCGACCGCTCTGCCTGAATCGATAAGCTCCGCCCCAAGCGCAACACCGTCTTTCATGCTCTCAGCTTTGCCTCCTATATACAGCGCCGCGCCGGCATTCATCAACACCGCGTTTCTTTTATGCCCCTTTTCACCGTTCAGAATCGCGCGCGTGATTTCGGCGTTTTCCGCGGGAGTACCGCCTATGAGATCGGATTTCGTGCAGCGTTCAAAGCCAAATTCCTCCGGAGTTATGACATAGGATTTGAACCAACCGTCTTTAAACTCGCAAACAGTTGTCGGAGCGCTCAATGAGATCTCATCAAGCTTATCCTGCCCGTAAACCACCATACCGCGTTTCACGCCGAGGCTGATCAGCACCTGTGCTAGCGGTTCGACAAGATATTCGTCATATACGCCGAGAAGCTGCATAGAAGGCGATCCAGGATTTGTCAGGGGACCGAGAACGTTAAACACGGTGCGGAATCCCAGTTCCTTGCGGATCGCGCCTACATATTTCATGGAGGTGTGATATTTCTGCGCAAAGAAAAAGCACATGCCGACCTCTTTCAAAAGCTGTACGCATTTTTCGGGGCTTTGTTCTATATTTACCCCCAGCGCTTCCAAACAGTCCGCTGTTCCGCATTTGGAGGACGCGGCGCGGTTTCCGTGCTTTGCCACCTTCATGCCGCCCGCCGCCGCGACAAGTGCAGAGGTAGTGGAAATGTTAAAGCTGTGCGCGTTGTCTCCGCCTGTGCCAACAATTTCAAAAAGTTCCATATCCGTTTCGACCTTTTCGGCATGAGCACGCATGGCGGCGGCACAGCCTGCGATCTCGTCCGTCGTCTCAGCACGGGCGCTCTTTGTAGAGAGCGCAGCAAGAAAAGCGGCGTTCTGTGTAGGTGTTGTCTCGCCGCTCATGATCTCATTCATTACGGCGTATGCCTCATCATAGGCGAGGTCTTCCTTATTTACAATTTTTACAATAGCTTCCTTAATCATGGTTCATATCTCCTTTATGAAATTTCTAAGCATTGTTTTGCCGTCCGGCGTCATAATGGATTCAGGGTGAAATTGCACGCCGTAAATCGGATATTCAATGTGCTGCACCGCCATCACTTCACCGTCCGAAGTTACGGCGGTGATCTTTAGTTCTTCGGGAATAGTATCCGCATCCGCTGCAAGGGAATGATATCTTGCCACAAGGGCAGTTTCGGGACATCCTTTAAACAGAAGGCAGCCGGTATCAAATTTCACCTCCGACTGTTTACCGTGCATCAATTCCTTAGCATAGGTAACGGCCGCGCCGAAAGCAGCACAGATCGCCTGATGACCAAGACAGACGCCCAAAATGGGAATCTTCCTGCCAAGATTTTTTGCCGCATCTATTATTACGCCCGCATCCTCCGGTCTCCCGGGGCCGGGAGAGAGAATAATGCGCTCGGGCGACAGCGCTTTAATTTCCTCCGCTGTCATTTCATCATTTCGGATCACTTTTATATCAGGCTCAATCTCTCCGATAAGCTGGTAAAGGTTATACGAAAAACTGTCGTAATTATCAATCAGCAGAATCATAATTCATCCTCCCCGGCAAGCTCCAGCGCCTTCAGGGAAGCTCTTGCCTTGTTCATGCACTCCTCAAATTCCTTTTCGGGCACGGAATCTGCAACAATTCCCGCGCCTGACCTGACAAACACTTTGCCGTTCTTCTTATACGCAATCCGGATCGCAATACAGGTATCCATATTGCCCGTAAAGTCGATATATCCGATTGCACCGCCGTATATACCGCGCTTGTTGTTTTCCAACTCTCCGATAAGCTGACAGGCGCGAATTTTCGGTGCACCTGACAGTGTTCCCGCAGGGAGAACCGCCTCGATTGCGTCCAGTGCATCGCGTCCGTCCCCGATCTCTCCGCGAACGGTAGAGCCGATATGCATAACATGTGAATACCGCTCGACAGAATGTAGCTTTTCAACCTCTACCGTACCAAATTTGCTGATTTTGCCAAGATCATTCCGCCCGAGGTCGACAAGCATATTATGCTCGGCAAGTTCTTTTTCGTCGGCAAGCAGTTCTTCTTCAAACATACGGTCTTCTTCATCGGTTTTGCCTCTCGGACGTGTTCCTGCAAGCGGGAATGTGTGCAGGACGCCGTTTTCAAGTTTTACCAGCGTTTCGGGAGACGCGCCCGCAACCTCCACGTCGATGCCCGAAAAATAGAACATATACGGCGATGGGTTAATTGTGCGAAGCACACGGTATGTGTTAAAGAGACTGCCGTCAAACGGCGCGCTGAGACGGTTGGAAAGCACAATCTGGAAGATATCGCCCTCACGGATGTGACGCTTTGCTTTTTCCACCATGCGGCAGAACTGTTCTCTGTTGAACAGCGGCGTTACCTCGCCGAGAAGTTTTCCGCTCTCCTCTTCCTACAAGCCCTCCCGTGAAAGATGGAAGATAGTCGAAGCGCGGACTTTTGTAATCTGCAAGTATCTGACGAAGATAATCGGAGGGATGATCTGTTTTTACTTTAAGATTTCCGATTTTCATCTCACCGCCGATACAGGTAATCTCCGTTTTCGGGTCATATCCCAGGAAAGTGTAGCGTCCCCATTTTTCGTTTGCCTGTGCGGATTCCAGCATATAGCAGTGGGTCGATACGTTTTTCAGTATCTTCATTACTTCGATAGGCGTTGTAAAGTCCGACAAGAACTCGCAGCTTACCGGCAGTACTGTATAATCTCCGGCGGCAGCAATTTTTTTCACTTCACTTAGCGCAGGTGAGATTTTCATATTCGTTTACCTCCAAATAAGAACCCGACCCGCCGAGCGCAATCACAGATTGCGGGCGGGCACCCCGGAACCTTGTTATTTTCATAATAAAAATACTCCTTTGGCATTTCTGCCAAAGGAGTAAAACAAAAAACGTCCCTGACAGAATAATCCTATCTGTCAAGGACGAATAAGGTACTGATAAAAAATACGACACTATCCGCGGTGCCACCTTGAATTCACGGTATGACCCGTGCGCTTGGCAGGATACCCACATATCCCCGGCAACTGACGTATGCCCACACGTTGCAGAATACTCTGCGGCAAGCCGCATTTGACTGCACCCTCAGCGGTCCATTTGACAATTTGTTTCTTATCTGCTTCTCAGCGCCGCAGACTCTCTGTAAAGGCATCATCGCCGTTATCTCCGCTTCAACGGTTTTATTTGTTTTTTATATCATATCACAATACTGGGCATTTGTCAAGTAGCAGATGGAATTTTCAAAAATTTCAAATCCCTGTTATTCATATAAATGCTTACTGAAATATCTGTCACCTCTGTCCGGCAGGATGATCACAACATTGCCTTTTGCCCCACCGGCAATCAGCTTTTTTGCTGCCCAAAGCGCCGCGCCGGAAGAAGAACCTGCGAAAATACCCTCTTTCTTCGCAAGCTCTCTCGCTCCTGTGAAGGCATCGTTATCATCAATCTTAATCACCTGATCTACCAGCGACATATCCATTGTATCGGCGATAAAATCGTTGCCGATTCCTTCAATATTATAATCTCCGTGCTCGCCGCCTCCCATCGTTGAGCCGATCGGATCTGCAAGAATTCCTTTGACATCAGTATTCTTTTCTTTTAAGTATTTTAAGACACCAGTATATGTGCCTCCACTACCTGCGCCTGCAACAAGATAGTCTATCTGACCGTCAAGATCTTCATATATCTCGCGCCCGGTTGTTTCATAATGTGCCAAGGGATTTGCTTGGTTTTTGAACTGTTCAAGGGATACCGCACCCGGGATAGAAGTACGCAGTTCCTCCGCTTTTTGTGCAGCTCCGAGCATACCACCCTCGCGGGGCGTGTTGATGATTTCAGCACCCAGCGCACGCATGAGAGTCTGTTTTTCCTCCGAAAACTTCGTGGGTACGACAAATATGATCCGATATCCTCTGTTCAGTGCTGCAAAGGCGATACCCAGACCCGTGTTGCCTGCGGTCGCTTCTACAATCGTACCACCTTTTTTGAGAAGTCCTTTTTGTTCTGCATCCTCTATCATATATTTACCGATTCGGTCTTTGACGCTTCCTGAGCGGTCATAAAGCTGTAAAACAGGTGTATTATCCGGGACTGCCGGATGC
>BLMO01000161.1 GCA_011957885.1 Clostridiales bacterium | reverse complement strand
CCCATATCGCACAAAAGCTAAAAAGGCCCCCTTGTGCAAAGGGGGCTGTCACAGTTTACTGTGACTGGGGGATTGTCCTACGATCATTTTGCAAAATCTATAAATCAGCAGTTTCACTTAAACAATCCCTCCGTCTCGCCTACGGCGAGCCACCTCTCTTTGCTGGGGGGAGGCTTTAGATATGTGCTGCGATATGCTGCCTCCCTCTGAATCCAACCTCACATAAAAAACTTATGAAGCCGAAAAAACTTTTCAAAATCCACCTGCTACGCAGGTGGGTTTTACCTTTTTTCAAACCGATTCACTCCCCACACTCCGCTGCCGTTCCTTCAAAGCATGACGTACCAGCAGCTTTCCTTCGTCCAAAAGCAAATCCTTATACTCCGCCGGCAGGGATCGGTACAAGCGCAGCAGCGCGTCTTCCTTATGATCCTTTGTAATTTCAGGCTGAAAGTCCAGCAGGTAGTCCGTCGTCACGTTGAAATATGTGGCAAACAGCTTTAATATCGCAAAATCCGGTTCACGAAAACAACGGATATAATTTCCAATCGTGGTTGGTGCAAGATTCAAATCCGCTGCAAGCTGCTTTTGCGTAATGTCGTTATCTTCTAATAGTTCCCGTAAGATCTCGCCGAATTTCATATGCATCCCCTCCTGATCTTACTATAATGCATATTTTATTTTTCATTCAGTAAAAATTACAAATTGAATTGACAAACCACATTTCGAAATGTATAATACCCATGAAGCACCTTTTTCGGATATTTTGCGACATGGGGGAAATGATTATGAAACGAACGATGCGCAGACACATCCTGCAAGCTTTCGCCTTGTTATGTGCTATCGTCGTGCTTGTCAGCATTTCCTTTATGGAACCGATAGAAGAAACCTCCTATATAGACGCATATCAATTTGTAAAATCGTGGAATACATTAGCGGGCAGTGAAAACAATCTAACGCAGGGGGTAAAAATCAGTCCGGCTATCGGGAGGCACACCTTCCATTTGGGAAAAGATATATTTTTACATTATCGCGTGGAAAAAGCTGGAATTTTGCACCGAAAAATTTCGTTTATCCTCTATGAAAGCCCGCATCTGTCCGAATTCGGTATACATGCGTATGCAGTCCAAATGCTGGATATGCTGCAAAGCCAGCATTTGGACTGTACCAAACCGTACAAAAGTGCAGGACAAAAAATACAGGGGTTGCTATTTACATATGATATCGAAAAAAAAGGAGTACAGATCACATCGGTTTATGCAAAATTCCCCTTTTCAAACCTCACATGACATGGTACAATAACGCTGATGCAGCGATATTTAAAGAAAGGCATGGTAAAAAATTGCATGAAATTGGAGCTGTGTAATATTACAAAGTCCTTCGGAGAAAAGCAGGTGCTGGAGGGAATCTCCTTCGAGGCGCAGAGCGGCAAGGCATTCGGTTTGCTCGGCAGAAACGGCGCTGGAAAAACCACTTCTATCCGTATTTTAATGGACGTATTTCCTCCGGACAGCGGAGAAGTTCTCATAGACGGACACCCCATTGATTATAAAAAATTGCAGATCGGCTATCTGCCGGAGGAACGCGGACTGTATCCAAAGAAATTGATTATAGATCAGCTTGTATATTTTGCCCAGTTGAAAGGGATGCGCCGCCAGGATGCTGTGGCGGCAGTAGATACTTGGCTGGAGCGGCTGGGCATGTCGGAATACCGGAACCGGCGGCTGGACACCCTCTCCAAAGGAAATCAGCAGAAGATTCAGCTTATCACCGCACTGACGCACGATCCGGACATTGTAATTCTGGATGAACCTTTTTCCGGGTTGGACCCGGTGAACGCAATGCTGCTCAAGGATGTTGTAAAGGAACAGATTGCAAAGGGAAAAATCGTTCTTTTTTCCAGTCACCAGATGAATTATATAGAAGAATTCTGCGATAACATCGCCATATTGGCAAGCGGTAAGGTTGCCCTGACAGGAAATCTCCATGATATCAAGCGGAATTATGTGCGGGACCGTCTGGTTGTACAAACGGAAAATCCCGAAGCAATCAAAAAGGATTTCGGTAACTGCTGCACCGATATTGCCGGCGGCGGACTGATGATCCAGCTTGCAGATCCAGGCGAGAAAAATACAATGATGCGCCGTTTGGTAGACACGTATGATATTGACAGCGTCAAAGTGTTTGAACCTTCTTTGAACGATATTTTTGTACAATATGCGGGAACCGCAGCCAAATAAAGGAGGGTTGATAATTATGAATCAATTTGGTAAAATTCTCGGGTTTGAGCTGAAATATTACTTTAAAAACAAAATTTTCGTGGGCGTTACAGTGGCGCTGGCGCTTCTAATTGCCGCGGTTATGTTCTTCCCCCGGATTTCCGATGCTATACAATCCGGAGAAGAGGAAGGCGAAGGCGAAGAAAAACCAATCATGCTGGTGCATACGGAAGCAGCAGAGGATGCAGAAACAGTGCAAACTGCTTTTGCCGCCGCATTTCCGGGATATGATGTGCAAAGCACCGATAAAAGCGCAGCAGAAATACAGGATCAGATTACTGCCGGAAAAGCAGAATGCGCTTTTGTGATTACTTCACCTACCGCATATTCCTACTATATAAACACCTTGTCTATGTATGACACAAACACAGAAATTGCAGGCAGCATACTTCAGAATCTGTATCGGATGAACGCAATGATCGGCAGCGGAATGACGCCGGAGGAAGCAGACAAAGCACTTAACGTAGAAATCGACGGCGATGTAGTCAACCTTGGAAAAGACCAGTTTCAAAATTATTTTTACACATATATTATGATTTTTGCGTTGTATATGGTCATTCTTCTGTACGGTCAAATGGTGGCAACCAACGTGGCAACGGAAAAAAGCTCCCGTGCAATGGAACTGCTAATTACCAGTGCACGCCCCGCCAGTATGATGTTTGGCAAAGTGGTTGCCTCCTGTCTTGCAGGACTGGTGCAGCTTGTGGCAGTATTCGGATCAGCGTTTCTGTTTTATAATGTAAACAAATCTTACTGGACAGACAATAGTATTGTGCAGTCTATTTTCAACATCCCGATGGATTTGCTGGTTTACATGCTGATTTTCTTCATTTTAGGATTTTTCATTTATGCATTCCTGTACGGTGCGATCGGCTCCACCGCATCCAAGCTGGAGGACATCAACACATCTGTCATGCCGCTGACCTTCTTGTTCATCATTGGATTTGTTGTGGTTATCTCCTCCATTTCCTCCGGAAACGTGGACAACACAATCATTAAAATTTGTTCCTACGTACCGTTTACGTCTCCCATGGCAATGTTTGCACGTATTGCCATGAGCAGTACCGTAGCGTGGTATGAAATCGTGATTTCCATTGGGATTCTGACCGGATCTGTATTGGGAATCGGTGTTCTGTGCGCAAAAATTTATCGGGTAGGCGTTCTTCTTTACGGAACCACACCAAAGCTTGGCTCCGTTTTGAAAGCCGTATGGCGGGCGTAAAGCTGCGCACAGCACACCAGACTAAGCCTCCTATGTACAAAGGGGCAGTCACGCCGCACCACACCACACTAAGCCCCCCCTTGTACAACAATCCCCCACCTGCTACGCAGGAGCCCCCTTTGCACAAGGGGGCCTTTTTTATTTTGGATATCGCTCACCTCCCTTTGCTGGGGGAGCCTTTTAAAGTTTGCACTCCAGCATGGGAGAGCCTACGCTCAATGAAAAACACCTTCCTGGCCGGGAAGGTGTTTTTTATCATTGTAAGTATATAGGGGAAACATATGCCGCTTAAAGCTGGAGCCAGGACATTAGCCCATTGATTCCCAGTGTGAGCAGCCAGCCCATACCCCAGAGCGTCGCCGCCTGTGCACAGGTAATTGACGCACTGCGCAGAATTTTTTTCGTCTTCATGATTCTTCCTCCGTTTCCCGCCGCAGCAGCGGCTGTATTCCTTTTGTCTATGTTTATATTTTATAGTATACCCTGTCCGAAAAACCGGACGCTCCCTCTCCGTACAGAAAAACTTTATAAAGTGAAAGTCCAATAAACGGGACACAGGGGTTTACAGGAAAGAGGGCAATATGCTACAATAAGAAAAAAGGAGGGCGGACTATGGCAAAAAATGCAGATCAGAAGCTGAAACTGCTGTATCTTTTGAAAATACTGCTGCGGGAAACGGATCCGGAGCATACACTGACTATGAACGATATACTGGAGCGGCTGGAAAATCTGGGACTGCATGCGGAACGCAAATCCATTTACGATGATTTTGCCGCTTTGGAGCGGTTCGGATATCCTGTGGAACGGCAGCGGGGCGAAAACAACACCGTGGGCTATTATATAGAATCCCGGAAATTTGAACTGCCAGAGTTAAAACTCCTTGTAGACGCAGTGCAGTCCTCCAACTTTATCACCCGGCAGAAAAGCCACGCGCTGATTGAAAAGCTGTCCGGACTTGTCAGCCGGTGGGAAGCCCAGACCCTGCAGCGGCAGGTGCATATATCGGACCGAGTGAAAACCATGAACGAATCTATTTACTATAACGTGGACCAGATTCACACAGCAATTCTGGAAAACAAACGGATCACCTTCCAGTATTTTGATTGGACGCCGGAAAAAGGAAAACGCCTGCGCAAAGGCGGCGTTTTATACTGCGTCAGTCCCTGGGCGCTGACCTGGAGCGAGGGCAACTACTATCTGGTAGCGTTTGACGGGGAATACGGAGATATCAAACACTTCCGGGTAGATAAAATGCTCCGCATTTCTGCAGTCGATCAGCAAAGAGAAGGTCAGGGAAAATTCCGCCAATTCGACATGGCGCGATATTCTCAAAAAGTATTCGGTATGTTCGGTGGGCGGGAAGAAACAGTAACACTGGAATGCGACAATGATCTTGCAGGCGTGATCATTGACCGGTTCGGCAGGGACGTAACGTTGTTTCCCGGAAAAAATACGTTCTTTGTTTCGGTCAGCGTCATGATCAGCAATAACTTTTTTTCCTGGGTGCTTCAGTTCGGCGGCAGAATGCAGATCACCGCGCCGCAAAGCGTCATAGAAGAAATGCGCAGTCTGCTGTCAGAAGTGACAGAAATATATGAAGGGAACAAATGAGTCATGCAAAATACAACACTATGCTATATTATCCGGCAAGGGGCAGAGGGAGAAGAATATCTGATGCTGTACCGGAACAAAAAGAAAAACGATCTCAATGAAGGCAAGTGGGTCGGCGTAGGCGGCAAATTTGAAGAAGGCGAATCCCCGGAGGAATGTCTTATACGGGAAGTGCGCGAGGAAACGGGGCTGACACTTACAGAATATACGATGCGGGGAATCGTAACATTTGTATCGGACATCTGGGGCACGGAGTACATGTTTCTGTATACAGCCAGCTCCAGCGGAGAGGTCGGAGAATGTGCGGAAGGAGAGCTTCGGTGGATTCCCCGTGAGAAAGTCCTGTCCCTGCCTCTTTGGGAGGGAGACAAGGTGTTTCTCGGGCTGATTGCAGGAGAGCATCCCTTTTTCTCCCTAAAGCTGTCTTATCACGGGGACAAGCTTGTAGATGTATCATTGAACGGGGACAATTCTGGTGCAATCGGTGTGATTTTATGAAAGACATCATCTGGAATCCCTGGCACGGCTGTGTCAAGTGGTCTGAGGGATGCCGCAACTGCTATGTGTACCGCAGGGATACATCTGTAGGGCGAGACGCTTCCAAAGTGACACGGACAAAAAACTTTTCCTATCCCCTTTCCAAGGACCGCAGCGGTGCATATAAGGTTTCCTCCGGCGCATCGGTGTTTTGCTGTATGACCAGCGATTTCTTTCTGGATGCGGCAGATCCCTGGCGAGATGAGATCTGGGATATCATCCGCACGCGCTCCGATGTGCATTTTTCTATTATTACCAAACGGATCACCCGATTTGCCCAGTGCGTTCCGGCAGACTGGGGAGAAGGATGGGACAATGTGACCATCTGCTGCACCGTAGAAAATCAGCGGGCAGCCGATGAACGGCTTCCGTTGTTTTTGTCCCTGCCCATTCAGAAAAAGAACATCGTGTGTGAACCGCTGCTGTCACCGATTCATATGGAGAAGTGGCTGGGACCGCAGATTGCATTGGTTATAGCAGGCGGAGAAAGCGGATTGGAGGCGCGCCCGTGTGACTATGCATGGATTTTGGATATCCGCCGGCAGTGCATCGAATCAGGCGTTTCGTTCTGGTTTAAGCAAACAGGCGCCCGACTGATCAAGGACGGGCGCATGTATCGGATCCGGCGGCAGTACCAGCACAGTCAGGCACGCCGTGCGGGGATAAACTATACTGCAAAAAGAAAGTAAAAAAGACTTCTAATGATGAAAAGAACCCTATAGGAAGATGGCACTTCGTAGTCTCCGATACCCCTCAGCAAAGGGAGCTGTCACGTAGCACATAACTCAAAAAGGCTCCCCCAGCAAAGAGAGCTGTCACGATATCTTAAATAAAAAAGGCTCCCTTGTGTAAAGGGAGCTCCCGCGGAGCGGGTGAGGGATTGTCATACGATCATTTTGCAGGAACTACAAATCGGCAGTATGTGCAGACAATTCCTCTGTTTTGATCGCTACGCTTGCGCAAGCCACCCCCTTTTGCTGGGAGGAGGCTTTTTATAGGTGCTGTGTAGCCCCCTACTGAGAACCTTTTTCGTCAACATCTTTTAAATCAAAGGAACCATCGCATGTATTCTGTAGTGCAAAAACGTCCTTGCTTTTTCGCGGATTTATGGTAAAATAGTTACAGAACGATTTTTCGGTGTTTTAAACCATTTCCTCATTTCCATTCAAAAAAGCCGCTGCACGTTCGATCGCATCTTTTGCATCGTTCCACGGCTCGTCCGCATACCGGTAGTCAAACTTTTTGACAAACCAGCTGACGTCTGTATTTAGCTTTTCCAGAAATGCCGATTCTTTTTCGTGGATCTGTTTGTAAAACGCACCGTACTCTTTTCCCTTCATCCGCTCCCGTGCAGCCTTCAGAAAACGGGCAAAATGCGGCAGGCAAAAATACGGCTGGGACAGGCACTTTTCACGGAATGCCCCATCGGTTTCCCAAAGCAGTGCCGCTGTTTCCAACATATGTGTAAAATGAAACTCCACCCGGCTGCATATATAGCAATCATCCGTCATGCTCGAAAGCTTTTTGGCCGCATCTGCACCGGAGACGGCAGGCATCAATCCGGGCTTTTTCATAGCATCGCCGATTTCAGCAAGGTGACTTTCCAGAATCAGCGCCAGTGGCAGCCGCTTGCCGGCAGACAACATCTGATCCATATGGCGTGCGCAAAATCCGTGTTCGTTGGTTTCTTTACGAGTATCCGGTTCCATCATTGCCGCCCCCAGCACCCGTTCGATTTCCTCTTTACATAATTGTTTCCGCAGGCGGCAAAAAGGGCATCCCAGAGACGGATCCTGCTGCCCTGCTTCAAATGCCTCATTTACCGGTATTGTATAAATCTGTTCCATAACTATGCTCCTCCCCTGTTTTAGCTCACTGTAGCATAAATATCCCGTTTTGTCAACGGATCGGCAGAAAGGCCCCCCATGCGCACACCTACAATTCTATCTGAAAAAAATCACTGGCTGGAAATCTCCTTCGAAGGAGACTTTTCCACCGCCCGCACATTCGATTGTGGGCAGTGCTTCCGATTTGGTCCCCTTTCTGACGAAATTTCTCCGCCGTCTGCCGACTGTCAATACGCTGTTTCCGGTATTGCCTATGGAAAACAAGTTGCTTTTGCAGATAACGGAACACATCTCTACGTTTATGCAACACCGGAAGATTTCCAAGCAATATGGAAGCAATATCTAGGGTTGGATGCAGATTATGTGCAGGCAAATCAGCAGATTCTGCAATCCCTGGCAGGCGCTGACCGGCAGCATATGCAAACTGCGCTGGAAGCATCCAGAGGAATTCGGATTCTACACCAGGAGCCTTGGGAAGCGCTTTGTTCCTTTATTATTTC
>BLMO01000160.1 GCA_011957885.1 Clostridiales bacterium | reverse complement strand
GCTCTTTGATACTGTCCCCTTTGTTCTCTATCTCTCTTATCCAATATTCCGGCGGCAGTTGGTCTGTGCCTTCTCCGGTTTCCAGTGCTTCCAGCTTCACTCGGATACTATCTATACTGCTTTCCGCTGTAAGGATTCTGTCCTCATAATCTGCCGGCGTATAGGTGAGTCCTGTGTCTGCCCACCGGTATTGGTTTCCCTGTACTCCCTGGGTGATTTCCTCATTTATGGTGATGACCGCATTCTTGCCGCTGCCAACCAATGTAAATTTTATGAACGCCGCAGATGTGTCTGCAACGGTGAATTGGCTCACCCGTTGATTTTCATACGTATACGGGGACAGCTTGGACTTTGCGATCGTTCCCGCATTCCATTGATACGGTGTAAATGCCATTACCTGTGTTCCGTCCGCTTTGTACAGGAACGTATTCAGACTTCCGTCTGTTCCCTCTATGTACGCTCCGGAAAAGCGGATCACATCTCCGTATTTTACCGGTATCTTTCCGGTGATCATACTGCCTGTGTTTGCCACAGCCGCACCGGATGAATTGTACCGGGCATCGTTCTGATAACCGACTCCATTCAGCACTGCTCCTGTGTCATCCTTTGACTGGGAAATCTGATTGGTATACAGTGCAGTCTGCACCGCCATATATGCCCAGAGGTGCCCATCCGGCAGGACATATATCCTGGAGGTATCCGTACATCCTGTAATATCGTCTGCAAATTCCGGTGCCCCCTGGGCAAGGCTTGCCAGCCACTGCGCCTCGCTCAGTGTTCCTCCGTTTTCCGCATATACTTCATATGCACTTTTTCCCGGGTCTCCCCGCTCACCTTTTTCTCCGGGGTCTCCTTTTTCCCCTCTGCCGCCTGCGTTCCACTTTGCCCGCTCTTCTGCCGTGACATGTACATCCGTATCGTTTGCGTGATCATCAAGATAAACCTTTACCAGATCGGTTGTTGGAGGGAGAAAGTTCATTTCTTCCATATACAGTCCATTTACGGTACCGTTTCTTGCCTGGTGATATACTGCCGCTTCCAATGTATTTGCCGGTTTGTACTGTATCACATATTCTGACGCCGTATAGGCAGTGTTCGGTGTTCCTCCAAAGTAGTACAGATATCCGTTCGTTTCCGTATACTCCCGCCGGTTCAGCGGGTACTCCTGCCCTCCGCTTTGCAGGACAACATGGTATTTCCCGTCTTCCAACGTACACAGTTCCTGCAGCACCGGTTCGTTTTCTTCCCGGTTATCTATGTGTTCGCTGTCGTTCCACCTGAGGACATAGGTCCTGCCTGCGTTCCATTTCGCCCGTTCTGCTGCTGTGATGTGCAGGTCTGCATTCCCCGCATGCGCCTCCACCGTCTGCCGCGCATGCAATGCGTCTGCCGCCGCTGCCACTCCCAGCAGTTTTGCTTCCTCTCCTGCTGCTGTTGCTGCGGACGCTGCGGTGGTGGCGGATACTGCCGCTGCAGATGCCCTCTGTGCTGCATTCTCCGCTGCTGTCGCTGCCTCCTGAGCTGCCGCCTTTTTTTCTCCCAGTTCTGCTGTCATTTCCACCAGTGCCGTATATTCGTTTGTTGATTCGATTATCCTGTCATTATGCAGTGTGTCACTTACCCGGATTTTGAATCGCGGTGAAGTAATAAGCGCCCCCGATTCATCTATTATCCGCACCTCACATAGTGCCTCGCCCACCTCTGCCAGTTCTGTTGTACGGAATGTATGAGAAATAACCCCATTCTCCACCTTGCAAGAACTGTAGGATATATTCCCGCTGGGCAAAGTTACCCACATGGTAACTTTACATTTATCAGGAGGATGTAACGGCGTTCCGGAGCATGTCAATTGAATCTCTACACCGCGTGTTCCCGTATCGCATCTCCTAAATCCATCTAATACCGCCTGATATTCGCTTTTCTGTGTATCAAGCGTAACTTTATATACTGAAACCATATTAAACCTCCTGCCACAATTGTACAAATGTTTTTCTCTCAATGTAATACGCCCACTGCGCATCATTCTTCCCACTTCAAGATATCTTCCCACTTGAACAGCAGACTTCCGTCGATAATAAGCCCGGTCAACATTGTAAGAATCCGTTCCCTCTCTGCATCGTCTCCGTTCAGATATTGCTGCTTATATTTTGCACGCAAGGAATCTCTAAGCGAACTTCGTGCATCCTTGCGGGCTTTTTCTTCCGTCTTACCGCGCAGGGTTTCCTTCTCTAAGTTTGCACTGTAAATACTGTCCGCAATATCCTGTGCGCTGCTATAGTCCCCATTTTCCAGATTGACATATATATCGTTTGCATTATAGATCTGAATCACACCGGATGCAGCGTCAAACTGCTCCTCTTTCGCTTCAAACTCTTCGGGAGAAAGAGCGCTTATGTAGCTCTGTACAAACTGCTTGTCATATCCCTTATCTGTCAATGCCTTTACAGCCTCGCGATATTCCTTGTCTTTTCCTTCTGATTTTGCCTTTGCCGCTTCTTTTGCCTTCTCCGAAAATGCATTCTGTGCAGATGTAATGACATCGATCACAAGCTGCTTATCAAATCCGTCTGCCGCAATTTCTTCTGCAAGATCCGCATAACCAGTGCTGTCTCCGGATAGCCGCAGCTGTGCCGCCTGAACAATTCGCGCATCGTTCTTCTGGAGTCCTGTCTTTATAAGGGAATCTATATCCTTTTTCGTATTTCCAGCCTTCTCCAATGTGTCCTTTACGGAATCTACCTTTTTCTGATTTCCATCCATAATGGCACGGTATAGAATATTTGCATTCTGCCCATTCTTTTTCATCAGCGGAGACAGGTCGTGAGAAACCACCGCAGCTTTTATCCAGTCCGCAAACGACATATCATACTGCATTTTCTCCGGTGTTCCAAACGTAGCAATGTTCCCCGCTATATTGCACATACCCGCAATCAGCTTTTCTGCATTGTCAATGGGTAATCCTACAAGACGACACGCAGCAACTGCAAAACTGTTTAATGTAGCAATATCATTTTTTCCGTTAAACAATCTCACTGCTGCCTCTATTGTATCCTCAAACACACCAACACCGCTGAGCGTAATACCGTACCAGCGATTCTGTCCAACACATGCCTTTATGATGCCGTAAATCTCACTGCCTCCGATAATATTTGATATCATTGTATCAGCAAACAGATCCAACGCACCAAAACCGATGCTTTCAAGTGTCAGTTCGTCATCATCGTCCTTGTACGGTCGCAGTCCCAGGAACAACGCGTCATACAGCATCTTCATTGCAACAATGGTCACACCTGCGGCAAGCTGTGAACTAACCGCCCGATATACCTCCATCCACGCCTGATTTACATCCGCTTCCGTTACATTGTTTTTCTTATTTTTCAAATCTTCCCGATACCGTGTTGCCCGCTTCACCGCTTCATATACGATATTAGAGTTTTGCAGCCGCTGGGTCATGAACATAGTCAATTGCCGTGTTACAGCGTTCGGATCACGCAGAATGTCCGGACGCTGCATCACAGTATAGTTCGGCTGCGTTTCTTCAACCACCTTATTGAACCAATTTGCAACCTCCCGATAATATTCGTCGGTTCCCGCTTTCAGTTTTTTAAAATGATCCTGCACATAATACTCCGCCGCATACCATAGCCGCCCTACCGTAGCGCCGTCCACAGCCTGAATCCATCCGGTGAGGAACCGCAGCTTGCGGTCCAGGTTCTTCCCTCCCTGCCGCATGTTCTTAATATCCGCCATCTCTGTGTTGGAATATCCCTTCATACGGTAGTAAAGCAAGGGAGAATGCTTGGCAATGAGGTCCATATCCGCCCGATAGATCACACGTGCAATCTTTCCATCGGGAGCCAACAACGCCTTACCAATTGCTTTCCATCCCAAAACCGCCGCAGCGGTGGGATAAGATGCAGCCTGTGCCATTGCCACCCTGGGATTCAAAGTAAGCGTGGAATAAGCAAGATTGCCCCGCGCCCGGTCGAAAAAGCTGGTATCCCTCTGCCGCGCCCCCTGCAAATCAGCAAGCAAATGATCAATATATCTTTTTCCTTGGACACCAAAGGTCTCCGCCACTGCATTCTGAACCGAATCCTTGTATCTTGTCTCCATCCTGGAATATACCTGATTGAAAGACTTTAGAGCAGGAAGAACCCCGCAGTATTTTGATACAGAATCAATCTGACTTTGTATCACCTGCGTAATATCCTCCAGCAGTATCGGATTGCTGGCATGCACGCGTTCCTTCATAAATCCGGCATTCTCCAAAGATTTATCCCTTACAACCGCCTCAGATGCCGCCTCTCTGAAATCACTGTCCGTATGAATCGGAAAATAATGCTGCACCATAGGACGTTTGAACCCGTATAATTCCATCGTGGTTTCCGTCAACCTGTCCTTGCAGAACACATCAAAGAACTGCTGCGCCGTTCGGATAAACGCCTGTTCGTAGTCTGTAAGCTGCTGCTCAATCTCGACAAGATACTTTACCCGCGCTGCCTTAAATTCTTCCTCAAGGGGACTGATTTCCTTTTTCAGTTCGGCAATCTCATCCTGCAGACGCTGCAGTTCTCCCGCCTCCGTAGCTTTGTCAAACAAATCCTGCTTATTATCAAGGTCGTGCGCCAAACGCACCAATCCTGCAAATGCACCCGGAACACGGATTTTACCTGTTGTATATGCCTCCCGTCCGTTCTTTTTATAATATTTCACCATATCCGGAACGGTTAACCCGCCTACCAGCATATGTCGGGCATTTTCTTCGTTCTGCAAATGCATATATACAGAAAGCATCATCCCCCGCGTTATCTTTACTGCGTTTCCCGCAGTATCCTTAAAGCCTATATCTACCGTTTTGCGTATATTGGACAAAGTGCGCAGCTTGTCCTCCTGTGCAAGTAAATCTGCAAAAAGCTGCCCCGCCTCCATCTGGATCTGCATCTGCTTCAGCTGCCCCTGATTCAGCTTTTCATATTGCTCCATCCACGCGGATCCTTTTGTAAAATTTCCAAGCCGCTCAAACATAGTCCGTGGGCGTGCCATAGCGTTTATTGGTCCGTCTAATAGTCCGTCCTTTGCCTTTCCAATGCTGCGCGTCTCGGCAATCATACGCTTGCCTTGCGCATAAGCCGTCTTGTCCGAAGCATATTTTTCGCCGCCCAAAGATCGCTGAATCGTTTTCTGCATTGCGGACAGTGCGTTCCCAATTTGACGCAGCTCATATGAGTTCATCTGTGCAATTGATTTTGCAGGAACCAATTCAGCCGCAGCTTTCAGCATATCTGAAACATCCTTATCATATCCCGCTGAAAACTCGGAAAAATCCGTGTCCTCTTTCATCTGCTCATAAGCCATGTGAATCTCTAAAAGCGCGCTGCGCATCCGTTCCCCCTGCGCTCGTATGCGATCCTGGGTCAGCTTCATTTTAAAGACCTTTTCATCATCCGTTGTCTTCGCAATCCGTTCATCATACTTTTTAACGCGGGTTTCCGCATTCACCGTATCCATATTGAGCGCATCCAGAAAATTTGCCGTAGCGTATACCAGTTTTTTCGGCACATGCTTTTTCTGGGTAGGATGCAGCAGCATATCATTTAAATATTTATAAATCTTCAACACCCGGTTTTTCTCCACCGTTTTCAGCCTGCGCTCCGTTTCCTTCTTGTGAGATTTCCGCACACGCTCTTTGTACTGCTCCAACTGTGCATTCTTTTCTGTGCGTATATCACGAATCATCTGCCGATACAGCTTTTCTACGTCCTCTGTGCGCATTGCTTCGCCCCGATCTGCCTTCCGCAGAGAATCCATCATCTGCATATGGAGAGAGCGCATCCGGTAAATATCCTTTCGATACTTTCCGTTTACATCCTTTAACGTAGAAACACGCCAATACCCGTCATAAATAGCTCGGGACAGCATGTTTATAAACTCCGCCTCGTCAATCTCCTCACTGTATTCGTAGGCATTTTTTAATGTATCCACAGCGTCCCGAAGGGCTGCCGGCTGTTCATTTGCTGGAATATCCTTATCAAATACTTCTGGATAAAGCTGTGCCCATTCCTGCCATACAGTATCAAGTGATATACCCTCATTTACAAGAGTAACGCTTCCAAACAAAAACTTGCGATATGCCTCATAGCTTCCGGAAATACTTTCTGCCTCCGCACGCTGGTCTGCCGATAGCATAATCTTACTTTTTTTAATATCCCGCAAAACCCCGGCTGCATATTCCGTCCGCACCGCTTTTTTCTCCTTGCGCACACCGATATCCCACGCCCCCTCTGTGATAATTGCATCTAACTGTTCAAAGGTAAGATTCTTTGTCTTTACAAACTGCTCATATACACGGTTCAAAACAGGAACAATATCAAGCGCTTTAAAATCAAGATTAAAATCTTTTTTCAATATTCTTGCCAAAGTAAGAAGCGAACTCTGTGTATATCGTTCTCCCTTGCCCGACTCTTCCTGATACTGCAGCAGCTCATTCAGCATATCTACACCCGGACGCAGCGCCTCATGAGCCCGCTGAATTTCTCTGAAAGCCTCCGTTTCTTCTGCCACGGTCTTTCTGCGCTTTTGGTAGCGAATATCATTATTGTTACTATCAAAAGTTCCAATGTTATCTGTGGCAGATTTGATCTGTACCGGATCATATGCAACAGCCAATGTTATGTTTCCGGTTTTATCCCGCATAATTATACCATCATAGCCTTGCTCTTTCAAAAAAGGCGTAATTTCCTGGTTACTGTTTAGCCCCACACCATAGTCGTTTTCAATTTTTGTTAAAATATCTCCGCTTACTTCATATGGCTTCTTAATATCCAAATAGCACTCCAAAACGCGACCGCCATTTTTGGCATAACGTGCGCCCGCGTCTTCTCGGCTTGTAAAATAGTTTCCGATCCCCAACGCATTGAGTCCTAATCCGCCTTTTTTTACTGCATTTCCACTGTCAAAAACTGTAAATCCACCATTCTCAGCAGGCGTGCCGTGAAACATTCTCATTGGCGTTCCGTCTTTGTTTACCACCTTGCTTGCAGTATTCGGATGTTTTTGCCAGTCTCCAAACCACCGTTTAAACTGCTGGGAATATGTAACATTTTCAAATTTTGGCTTGACAGGAGACCTGCTTTCCCTTATACTGTGAATGTAGCCACCGCGAGGCATCAAACCTCCGGACAATTGGAGTCCGGCGCTTTGAAGAAGCGGATCGGCTATTTTTTTGTTGTAATAATAGACAGCAATGTTCCCATGTTCCTCCTCCCTGATCGCATCATTCAATAATTTTGTTACTGCATTATTTTTTCCATATATGCTGGTAACAGAGTTACTGTCAATACGGATGCCGTTTTGAAATCCGAACCCGTCAATATATACAGGCAGCACAACCGTGTTTCCCATGTGCTTAACGGGAAGTAAAGCTATAAGACTTGTATTTGACCTCGTTTGAGATGAAATTACTGCAACAGGATCTTTCACACTCTGGGAAAGCTGTTTTAATATTGCTTCTCCCAAAAAATGATCCTGATCTTTCGTTCCGTTTAATGCATAATCCACATGTGTTGTGTTGATTGTCATCGGCAAAGCATTGAATCCAATCTTCTGAAACACCTCCGGTGTCGCACCAATAACCAGCGTATCTCCCTTCGGAATTTTCCCTGCTTTGTAATCATCTATTTGCTGGTCAAACGGCTTGCTGTAATCATAGTTCTGTTTGTTAATACCGCGTTTCTGATATTTCACTGCACCGCTGTCCGCCGTCTGTTCCGTCCCCGCAGCTTCTATCACCAGATCACTCCACATCTGCTGGAGATTTGTAATCGTCTCCTCTGACAGCTGGCGCATATACCGCGCTTCATCGCCTTCTGCTTTAAAGTCCCGGAGCGCGTCCATCATCCGCTGCAGCAAATCGTGAATATATTCGCCGATGCGCTGCACAAGATTCCGCTCCTTCTGCGCTAACTGCATCAGCTTCTCTTTTGCATCACTGCGGAGCAAAAACTCCTGACATGCCTCACAGACTACTTCCTCATATGCATCCATATAGGAAAGATCCCCGCCGTATTCCTCTATCTTATTTTGAATCAGCTGATCCACCGGCACATCGCTCCCCGAAAATTCCTCTATGAGAAACCGGGCAAATGTACTAAACTTTTCCGGAAGCTGCTCCGCCACCCAGTGAGTCAATTCATGTGACGCGGTAAATATGATTCCATCCTGCGCCGCGCTCTTCCCGGCGTTGACGTCAAGATATATTGTACCCGTACTCGGATCAAAGTAACCGCTGTCTCCGACAGATATTCCCGCAGCATTCTTTTTGCTTTTGAAAAAGGTCACGTTTACACCTGCACCGCGCGCAATGGCTGCCTCAACTACATCTGCCTGTACACGCTGCGTCTCGGTTAGCTTTTCCCGGGTTATGCCCTGATACGCTACTTTGCCCCCACTGCGCTTTTCGGACTTCCCTCCGGTACTCTCTCGTTTTTTTCCACGCTCCTTCGCTTCCTCGCGGGAATATTTTTCACCCAACTCATAAATAGAACGGCGTATATCATCCGGAAGAGACTGCACGCTCTTCCCCTCCAATACACGAATATCACCGATACGCCCGGCGCGGTATGCCGCCTGTGCCGCTTTGTTGAATTCAGAAGCAGAAATGCCCAGCGAATCGCTGTAGTATCCCTGAATTGCCTGCACTCCGCTGTCATCCAGTCCGTATTTGTCCTGTATCTCCAAAGTGCCCAGCTCCACGGTTTCCATCTCTTCTGTCTGGGCTGCCGCATACTGCGCCGCCTCCTGGGCTGCATCGTATGCGCCAAGACTGCGCGCCATTTCCACCTGCTCGGGAGAAATTGCAAAATCCGTTTCCGCAATTCTCGCGCTGTCTTTCTGAATGCCCGCTTTTCCGAACTGATAGGCAAGCCGCCAATTTTGGGCAAATACCTCCGCATCCGCTCCCTTCGTATACCGGTATGTATCTACCATGGAAAGGATGCTGTCGTCAGACATGCTGTCCGATACTTTTCCAAAAGCCTCTGATTCGGCAGGCGATAAGTCCTTCCAAAGCAGCCCCCGTACCCTGTCTGCATTTTCTGCGGCGCTGACCGCTTCCCGTCCAATCCCTTCCTTGAATTGCTCCGTTTCCATCATATCGACAATAAACTGCTTTCCGCCGATGTTCTCAAATACCTTTTGCTCACTGTCCGACAGCTTCTTATATTCCGCTTTGTACAGAAGCTGCGCCGCATCGTGCGCCGACAGATTCTGCTCCTGCAAAACAGTCTGCGCCGCGTCCGTTTCCATTGCCTTTTCCATTCCGGTGACAAAGTTCTCTTTTATGGACTGCTGCGCTTTTCTGCTCTGCACGCCATTCAGCCGGTCATACAGCTGCCCTGTCTTTCTTTCCACGCTGCGCTGCACACGCTCCGTCTGTCTGTCCTGCGTCGCCTGTTTTTGCAGCTTTTCTCCGATACGCTTCGCTTTTCTGTCTCCCGAAACATCCGCCTGGGAAAGAAGCGTGTTTAAATTTCCGTTATCTGCAATCTTCGATCCGGTAACCTGCCGCATATCCTGAATTTGACGTGTGTCTCCTACCAGTCCGGCTCCCTTGCCGATACCGGACATTCCCATACCGGATACCCCGCCTGCAAGGAAAGCCGGAAGGTCCTCCTTCAAATCATCATACAATGCTGTTGCAAGGGCTTTCCCCTCAGACATTCCCTGGGCGATATATGCGTCTACCCTTGCACGCAGAGATTTCTCATCACTGTATACAAATGCGTCAACGACCCTATTCAGCCAGTTAGATGCAACCTCCTCACTACCTTCCGACACAAACCCACGGAGCAAATCATTACGAATAATCTTTCCAAGCGTAGAATCAGGTGCGTTCAATATGTTGTCAATACTCCATTTTTCTGTCGCAGCTTCAATCGCCCCTCGGATAAAGCCCATTGTCACCGCCTGCATGTCGCTGTCCCCATGCTGCTTTGCTTCTATAACCGAATCTGCCGCCACCTGGGATCCCATAAGTACAGAGGATATGGCAGAAGCAGCATGCTGGGCAGACGCGCCGGTCAGTCCCAGCGCACCTGTAGTGCCTCCTGCAATCGCCATATTTACCATATTGTCCGCCATAGACATGACTGTGTCATATGCAAACGCGCCTATGTTGTCAATCCCGATTTTTTCTGTCCAGTCATTCAGAAAGAATCCATCTGTTGCATTTCGGATATCTTCTGCCACCTGACCGCGCACTGCCCCGCTCACATTGGAAAAGGTATGTGCCGGGGAATTGATATCAATGTCTTTTCCCCGAACTGTATTCACTACATCTTCAACATACCCTGCTGCTTTCAGCGGCGCGGCAAGCGCAGTTCCTGCGGATGCAAGCCCCGCCTGTACCGGTCCCTGATGCGCAAATTTTGCTGCGTCTGTTTGCAGTTCCTCTATTGTTCTTTCATTCAACTTGGGAGTCAGCCAGTCTATATATTCCTGCGCCACGTCCTTTTGATTGGTATTATACAGATAATTGAAGATCCCTCTCTCATCTTCTGTAATCAGATCATATTGCGATCCTTTTCCCTGACCGATTCCATTTACCGCAATATATGTTTCATCAATATTGTTCTTACCCGACCGGACAGTGCGCAAATGCTGCGGCTTCTCATACTTTGACCTTTCCTTATAATTCACATTATTCATCACAGAAGCATATGTGTTCCACTGCGCCGCGCGTTTCGCCTGCTCCAAAGACCGCTTTTGCTGTTCCAGTTTGCCCCGCTGCTCATAATATTCTGATCCTTTTCTTGGATTAAAAGTTGGATCTTTCAGCCATGTCCTGTCATCTATTGCTTTTTCCAAGTTTTCCTGAATTTCTTCCAGGGTTGCATTCGGATCTATTCTTTTAATTGCATAGTCAATTTCCTCTATCTCTTTTTCAAGCCGGGGAATATCCTCCGCCGTCAGCTTCACATCCGCCTGACGGCGCAGCCATGCCGCATCCTCTTTTTTAATCTGTTCATCTTCTCCTTTTTCTTTTTCCAGTCTATCCGCCAAGCTGTAAAGCTCCTCGGCGCTGCTCTTTTCTGTAAGAGGATAGCGCGTCCGGCGCGCCTCTTCCTGCTCTATCGCATTTCTGTATTCTACTGCTTTGGTTCGGTTCTGCATCGTCTTCATGGAAGTCCAGTCCCGATCCCACTGCCCGTTTCCATATTTGCGAATCGCATTCCATGCAGCATCTGCACGCGCGTTTTCCTGCTCCTCTTTTCCCATAGACTGGGTACGGTTCATATCATCCATCAGAGAAGTAAGCAGCCTGTTCTCGTTGGAGCGCTCCTGTTCTGACATCTTTGCAGCAAAGGAGGCATAGTCTCTGCTATTTACGTATGTGTCCAAAGCCCTCCGATAGTCGGAAACCTCCTTCGGATCAATATAGTCGCTTCTCTGCCGTCTGAGCTGCCACTCTGCCAGCTTCTGTACAGAATAATCATACCTGCGTTGCTGCGCTTCTTCCTCTGTCTTTGGTGCTTCTCTAAACCGGAAGTGCCTTTTCTGCTCTTTGAACCCGTAAGCCATATTTATATTCTCCCCTATGCAATTCTCACATTTTGCTATCAGTCTGCATAATATTCATCCGCAAGTCTGTATTCATTCATTAGTCCATCCCACAGATAATAAGTTTTCATTCCATACTTTTCTGTATACCATACCTGTTGCCAGCGTCCATTCACGTTTTCACGCGCATTTTGACCGTCTTCATCCTTTACACGCTGCACCTTCACTCCATCAATGTTATCCGGCTGATATCCATTAGAAAATACCCCGTTCTCAATATCTTTGTTATAGCCCCCATTATATGGGTTTATTCCTTTTGCGCGCTTAACCTCTTTACCTTCACTGTCATAAAAGTAGGATGTGTTCCCCTCTGTACGGCTATATGTATACAGTCCTACGCCGGTTTCGCTTCCATCCTTCAATGCGTCCCGCTCTTTCTGATATTGGAAGTTTCGTTCATCTATCGCAGCAGCACGGGCGTCCTGCTCCTTCTGGTACGCGAAATTGCGTTCGTCAATCGCATCCGCATGTGCGTCCCTCTCCTTTTGATACTGGAAGTTCCGTTCATCAATTGCAGAATTGTATGCAAAATCCCTCTCGTCAATGGCTGCGTTATATTGATCACTCCAACGGGTATGCCCTGCGTCATATTGTTTCCAGTATTCATTCGACAGCTTCCCCAGTCATTGTAATAGTCTCCTACCTGATCCCGATATTCTCCATATAAAGTGGCAAGATCCTGTCTGTTTGCATTCTGCTCGTTCTGATACCGGTCATATGCCAATTGATATAACTGGGGTACCACATCATTCAGCTGCTGCATATATCCGTTGTATGTCTGCTGTCCGGCAGTCGTTGCATAACTGTTGCCATACCCTCCCGTAAGCGCAGCAGCCTGTCCCATTGTGTCCTGCATGGCAAGCTTCCCCTGCCGTGTATAGCTGTCCTTATACTGCTGATACAGCATGTCCTCATTCATGTCATAGGTAAAAGGACTGCGATTTAACACCTTGTCCCGAACCGCCCTCAGTTGTACAGATTCGGACGGCTTTTGTAGCGCGTCCAATTTTGATTTTGCAGCCACAACAGCGCTGTCCTGCTCAGGTTTGTACCCTGCACGCAGCTGTGCAAGATTCTGTACGGCAGATTCATTTACAGAAGGCGCTTTGTATGCCTGTGCAGGAAGAGAACCGCCTCCGGTTATCTCCTTTTTCTCTTTCTTCCCATTGCTGAAATTATTTGTGTATGCCATTCGTCTCCCCCTCCTTTTTCGTTGAACCCATCGCGCTACCGCGCTTGAAACTCGGCACGCTCGTTTCAGGGAACCCCTCCTTATCAGTCTCCATCCGATTCAGTATTTCCGTAAGCTGCTGCGCCCAAATATACAACGCTTCTACAGTCGCCTCTCTGGGTGGCTCTATCCATTCCCACTTCATTTTCAGACCTCCCCGCTCTCCATTTCCTTGTATATTGAAAGAATGCTGCACGGTCCGATGCCTTCCAGACGCAGGCGGAATCGGTCGCACCGTCTCGGGATAAACGGTACATCTATGGGCGTGATCCCATATCCCACCGCGCATGTACATGGTACAAAGTCCCCGTCATCGTAGGATGCAAATACCTGCAATTCGCTCCCCACAGGAAGCACCGCACGCAGCCGTAACTTTTTCAGATACTTCTTTCCTGGATCCCCGCAGAAGGTCTCACCACTTTCGGCAAACCATTTCACCGGAGCTTCTCTCCCCACGCAGTCCGCATTGATCATAACTGTATGCACTCCATCCTTACATGCCATATACAGCTGATCGCCCTCCCTACAGAAAGAGCGTACCGCCAGATTATCCTCCCGGTGCCACATTCGTTTCGCCGGGCTGTATACAAACAAATGCGCCATAGCTTTACTGTCTGTCATAGAAACATAATATTTTCCCCGCAGTTCGCCAGCGACTGCATTATGATAGATTTCCTGTCCCAGCGCTTCATCTACTTTTACAGGCGCCGCACCAGAGTAGGCAAGAATCCCGTCACAGGAATGGTAATACAGCACTTCATCGCATACCGCAAGGCTTTTGTGACTTCCCGGTTTCACCCCGCGGTAATTGTATGTTGCCAACTGGAAAGAGGACGGCTGCGTCCCATACACGCGAATGATTGCATTCTCTTTGAAAAACAGGGGATAGCCGCCATATACCACAGCGCCGGTAAACGCACCGTCCACTCCAACTGTAGCCGTCCAGCTGTCTGTGGATATTCCCTGATATCTGTACCAGTTTGTAGGATCTCCAAGAGCAGATGCATAGATCTCATTGATTACTTCTCCATCGCGCACGCCGTAGTAACATCCCCACAGCCGATTGCCGGATTCAACAACAAAGTCCATCTGCGGCATACGCCGTAATATACTGATCCCTTCCCCCTTGCTCAGATTCTTTTTCACGCTTTCTGAAATATTGCCATGCAGCACAAGTCCCTTTTCGCCAATCCATTTTGCAACCACATAGGTAGAATCATATTCCTCCGATATACCGGAAATCTCCACCGCATCCCCTTCCTTAAAGCCTCCGAATATAGCGTCATATACCGTGGTGCCTCCCGATACGCCAGATGGGGAAATTGTTACCGGCTTCCCGTTCCGCGTCACATTCACTGCGTCATTCGGATTGCTTGGCGGCAGGGATAATGAGAAGGAGAAAAGAATGTAATTGGTAATATAGTTGTTCCACTCGCCCAGCGCGGAATTGTATATGTACATTGCGCCGGTTCCTGTGTCCCGCCAAATCATTCCGGACACAGGATCGGACGGTTTATCTGTAACAACCATAAAGGAATTTGAGTTATATACTCGCACTGTCATAGTATCTTCGTCAAAGGATACATACCGTCCCTCTGTACAGTAGCTTCCAAGCCATGCAGACGCACTGCCGTGCCCGGTCAGGGTAAACTTTCCCTCCACCGGCACGCTGTCATATGCCGCCCATTCCCGGTGTGTGATCTTGCCTGCACTATCTACAAACACAGTCCATCCGTGGGTATTCACCGTCATTCCACTGCCGCGCACCACAATCAATTGATTCTCCCCACGATACACATTGCTGCCTGCGGTGTATATTCCTGTAGCAATGCGGGAGGATACTGCACCCGAAACTGCCGCCCCCTGTGCATCGCATGGTTCCATACGAAAGGAAACTGTTGGCGGGGGAATCAGGTTCTCACTCGGGTGCGTTACGGTAATTTCACATGCAAGTTCTCTCTCCACTGCATTTAATGCCCCAAAAGTAGCCATACGCACCCCGTCCGGAAATGCATACACATATCCGCTCTGCACTGCAAGCTGTGTGTTACGGGGATCCTGGAGCGGAATAGAAGGGCGAAGGGTCTCCTCCCCGTCCGGATCCGTACGCACCAGTGCAAGTTCTCCTCCGTTTTCCGTCTCCCGCACCACTGCACAAGCAGACACAGGCGGGTCAGAGGCTTTATATTTGTGCGTATTTACCCGCACCATATCATATACCGCCCCAAGCTCCGTCTTTCCTCTGGGCGGACGGGTTGACAGCATGGGATATCCGTCAGACGACAGATTCTCCATATCGTAAAACTCCGCGTCTGTTATCCGTAAGTTATGGTTGTATCCGCCGAAAGTAGTAATCATCTCTTTGCTTTCCGAAATATTATTCTGACTTGTCAGATACATAAAGCCTCCTAAAAAGTAATATTTGTCCGTTCCCGCCATCCATGCGTCCGGTTATACCATTTTTTATATTCTGTAAGCGCCGTATTATATAGCGCTGCGGCGTTGTTGTATCGGTTGGTTTCTCCTCCTGCAAGATATATCTTTGCATCCAGAAAGTGTCTGTATAATTCACAAAAGGTTGCGGGCACAATCAAAGCATCCCCCATATTCTCATACGGACTCCATGTAATATCCCCACCAGTATGTGTGCATAATACTTCCTCATAGATGCGCGCGTCTGCCTCAGAAAGCCAATCCATCAGCTGCGCATCTGAATATCTTCCCTGATTCAGTGCCCTGGTCTGGGCAATCATATCGCCTACCGTCATGTTCACTCCATTTCCGGCAGCATCATCCCAAATGAAAAAGGAGGGGCTGCGCCCCTCCTCTATGAATCCGGATACATGGAGCATCCGGCATCCATCTTGTTCGGGATAACGCTTACGCCTTATCCGACTTCATTCTCAATTTTTCAATTCGCGCCGCCGCAACCTCGTTGGCACGGTCTGAATTTCGCAGCGCTTCCACTACGTATTCCGGAATTTCTACTTCTTTTCCACGCTGCAGAAGATAGGATTCACCATTTACATTTACATAAAGATCATCCTCCATCACACCTGGAACAAATGGCGCTGTATATTTCACTCTGCTTTCAGCCATGTATATCCCCCTCTCAGTTTCCTTTTGTAGCAATATAATTGGTATAGTCTCTCCCCGAAAATTTTCCGCAACACTCTACCCGGATAATTCGCTCGGGGTATAGAATCTTAGCGGCATGCATTGCCTTCCAACCCACCGTGCTGAACTGATTCAAAGGTCCTCCAATCTGTTCCTTGTTTTTGATAATCATTTCCAAACTCATACCGTCTGGCTCCACTACCCCGTATGCATCCTTTCCAAAGAACATACAGCCATATACTGCAAGCCCGGAAGGATGGGTTGCCGCAGTATCTGCATAAATTTTCGCTTCCGTGGTTTCTACAAAGCGGCATCCGTGCAGTTCCCCAATCTCACCGTTATAAATCTCTTTCACACTTGCGTATTTGTGCGCATCCACCCAATCCGGGTCATTGCGCAAATCATATGTCACGGAAGGATGAAGAATCGCAACATAAGAACCGTTGATTTTTGGTGCCTTGTTGTTCTTCAAAACTGTAACAACCTGAGAAACCAAGTCGCTGGTCATTTTGCAGGTAACATCCAACATGGCTCTGGCAGTAACTTCCGTTCCATCGCCTTTCGGTGCATAAAAAACAGATGTAGTCCCCTGCATCACATCCCGTGTAAGGGTGTCAAGTGTCGCGCCTGCCTGAGAACCGTGTTCATCCGTGGCTTCTGCAATCACCGGATCTACTGCTGAAAACTCCAACACATCGGCAATGGGAGTATAGTCACCATACTGATTGAGTGTTACATCAATCGCTTTTACATCCAGCTTGTTTCCGTCAGGGATCACGCCTTCCGTGAGCGGCGTTGTCGCTTTTTTAAAGCTTGTCCATCTGCGCCACTCTACTTTCTTTCCACTTCTGGATCTAAGCGGCTGCTTTCGCCCGAACTGGTTGTGATACAGCTCCGCCTTTGCATTCTGCAAAAGCGCTGTATCGTAAAAGGTTTTCATTTCCGGAGACAGATCATTTCCGGTAGTGTTCATGGTAGTAACATTTACATTGGATACGCCGTTGCCGTCATATCCCGTCTGTGCAGTCGCAAACATCTGCAAGTTAAAAATAAGTAATTCCATCTTTCTTTTCTTCCCCTTCCGCGGGTCAGAACGTCACAATTTCGCCCCGTTTTGCCCGCTCTATAATATCTCGGATTTCTTTCGGGGACATTTTTGAAGGATCAACATGCACATCCGCGGGCGCACCTGACTGTGCACCGTTTTCAGTTGGCTTTCCGCTGCCGCTTTTCACCCGATTTGCAATTTTTCCTTCTGCTGTATGTACAGCGTTCTGCATTGCACGTGATGTAATTTCATCAAAGTGCGCTGTCTGATATGCAGCCCGCAGCGACACATACGGATTTTGGCTTAAGGACTTGAACAATGGATTCTCCATTTCTCTATCTAAGTCAAAATCCGGATAATATTTCCGCACTTCATCAATCTGCTTTTCAATTCGCTGATACTGCTGACGCAGTCGATCCTGTTCCTCACGTGCTGCAAGAGCGTCCTGTGCCGCCTCTCTGGCGCGATTGGATTCGTCCAACTGCCGTTCCAATTCCGGAGTAGTGCCGTTTTTCATAGCACGCTGTTCATAATATGCATTGTCGGAAAGTGCAGATTCTACAATACCCTTGATATCCTTTGCATCTTTCCCATATTGATTTGCAAGGCGGGAAATCAACGGTTTTAAATCGCCCAGCGTTTCACTGTTTTTGCGCATGCGCACCGCATCCCGGTTATGCCTGCGCGCATACTCCTGATCAATATCATCTTTGTAAAGCTGACGAATCTGTTCAAAGGGAATGCGTTCTGTCTCCTGACCCGAAGTAGCCTCCGCTTTTTTTCCAACCTCTGTGCTTTCAGAAGCAGCAATCTCTGCTCCCCCTGAAATACCCGCAGCCGCATCAGTATGCGCGCCTTCCGTCCCCATAGAAGCCGTACCCTGTGCCGCTGCATCGGCAAACATCTGCAAATCAAATAGTAATAACATAAAATCTCCTTTCATACGGGAACCCCAAAAACTCAATTCTTCGTTTCAGGGAACCCCTCATACGGATAAGCCGTATACTCTGTGAATTGAATGGTCACGTCCATCTACAGCACATAAAGAATATCTGCAGGTCACAGGTTTCTGCTTAAATTCCATATATGCGGTGCGTTTTCCCTATTATATTCCTCTGTGCGGATGCTTTGTAATACCCCCACAACCCCACTCGCTATTTCTGCACTATTTCCACATTCCGCGGGTACTCCACTGCAATCCGCTGCATTCCTTTTATCACAAACTGATACAGCAGCATGATCTCACACCGCCATACCGGTTTCGGACTGCACTGAATCAATAATCCTTCCCCCGTATCAATTCTGGGCGCTTCCTCCATACACGGCGCATATTCGGAAAGCCACATTGCCAGAGTTTGCGACAACGCACTTACAGCAGCACATACAATATCCTTTCCATATGGTGCATACTCCGCATGCCCGCGAATATCCAACAGGAAACTGTTCAAGTCATATTTCACTGTAATCATGTATACCCGTTCCCCTCAGTTCGGCTGCGTCCGCTCCTGAGCTTCATCACGCACACGCTCCATACGTGAATCCTCTGTACTCGCCACCTGCTGTCCTCCCATAATGGGTGTAGTCTCCCCGTTAATCTGTGCGGCAATCATTCCGGCTGTGTTCGGCTCATACCGACTTGCAAGCTCCAGTGCAATTTGCTGATACTGAACCAACTGATCGTATATGGTTCCATTCTGCGCCACTCTTGCTGCGATTTCTTCTTTCCCGGAAAAATCCATTGTTTCCAATAGCATCAACGCCTGATCCGCATTGTTCGGTGCAAATACCCCCAATCCGTAAAGCTGAATGGCAAGCTCGTTTTGCTCCATCTTTTTGTACGGTGAAGATTTTTCTGCAGTCACCTCAATATCAAACTCCGGTATGCGGTAACCCATATCCACACCAAAATCATTTCCTTGATATCTGGGGCGCAAGCCGCTGTTGTTGTAGCTGACAAACTGCTCCTCCCCCATTTCACCTAATATGCGGAAATATCTGGGTAAGTCGTATCGCTCCCGCATTAGCTCAATACAAAGATATACAATCTCCTTGTAAGCGTTATATGTATGACTGATTCCATCTCTGCTTTGCTTGCTGCCTGCCTCCTGCATTGCAGCAATCGCAGACGCCGCCGTAATCCCGGATGCAGTACCACCATTATTCACATCTCTGTTCCCAGCTACCTCTTTCAGTTCATCTATCTTGTTTTGCAAATAGGCAAGATAGTTTCCGTCCAGCGGCTTATAGTCTACCGGGCGGATACTGTCCTGCCCAATTCCGCCCTCAACGTGGATGAAATCATTTTTCCAATCTGCATACTCTTTTTCATTCACACCGCCGCTTGTATCTATAAAGTATCTGGGCTTTGCGCCGCATAGGGTATTTTTCAGAATCGCCTGATTCATCAAATCAATTTGACGCTGCGCATCCTTGCCAATATCGGTATATCCATATCCGGCAATTGTCCCCTCTACATTGAACAGCGTATCTATCACAAACGGATATTTTCCATGTGCATACCACCCTTTTTCTGCCACACTTTTCCCCACAGTATCCATTTCAGACACGCCTGCACGGGCTGCTTCCGTATCGTTTTCCGATGCGTATAAGACTATATCCCCTACGAATTTACAGTAATGCAGCACCGTCCGTCCTTCTCCGTCTGTCTTTTTGTAGTACCAATCTACTACAGGAGATTTATCGGATGTATCGATGCTGTCGTCATATATGTATTTCGCCATTGTTACAGCCTCTCCGGGCACTTTATCCCGAAGCTGACTGTACTGCCGCTGCAATACGTCATTATCGCATAGCTTCACAAGAAACACATTCGCACTGTCCTGTATATCTGTAATTCCCGGTTCCCAGTACAGTTCGAGTAAATCAATCTTACGGATCGTTATATCTCCCAGTCCATTATGCTTTTTATCATCCCAGAACACGCCGTACACGCCTGTACCCTGCTTTAGTTTATAATAGGTCACATCATCATAAATGCGCCGGAAATCGCATTGTTCCAGTATAATCGGCATGACACTGGAAAGCCGTTGTGCTTCCTCCTTATCGTCCGCCATTCTGGGGCGAATATTAGGCGAAGGAAATCCGTCAATAAAATCCGCATGTTTTGATACAATACAATTCCATAACCACGCGGATGCAGGGCAAAGATCATCCCCGTTTCCCTCTCTGAATTCTTCCCATTGCCGCAACTTCCAGAACTGCTCATTACTGACAATCTTCTTTTCTAAGTTTGCCTTTCCACTTTTGTATTTACGCAAAAGTTCTCCGGCATGCTTTACTTCTTTTTTGCCAATCACTTCTACTCCCACAGTATTTTCATCATTCTCTCCGCGTCTAAAAGGATTCCACATAGTTACCTCTCAAAATAATTATTTTTCTTCACTTCCAACTGATTCAGCGGATCCACTGCAATCTGCAAACGTGCAGTCCCTGTAGATGCTCTCGGCTTAATCGGACGCGTCATCAGAAAATACCGCCATTCGTCCGCCACGTGATCCTCCATAGATGTGTCTAAATCTTCCGGATGTGCAAGAGAAGGAGAATAGCACAATAGCGGAATCGTTCGGATAAACGCCTTGCATGTGTTAAACACATACATCATTGGATACCCACTTTCGTCAAAAGCCAATCTATAGTGACATTGCATCCATCCAGGAATGCGCGCATTATCTCCCGGATCAAAAAAGACTTTATGCCGTTTTGCAACCTCTGCAATACTCTCTCCACGGGATGCATCCCATATAGAAGGATCCGCTACACCTCGGATATACTTTCCCCGCAAATAGGGATGCTCCCTCTCAATCCGTGCGATTTCGGAAAACTGTTTTTCGCTTGTCCACTTTACACCCTCATTCGGAGTTTCTGTGCAACCGTACAACTCCAAAATCCGATATACTACATCGTCCTGCGATACTGCCCACCATGCGCAGGAAAAGGGCTTGTTATATCCCCAGTCATAGGAACGATATATCCGCATATTTGTCTGCCCCACATCAAATGGCTCTATAACATGCGTCCACTTCCCGTCTTTATAATGCTTCGGATCATCTGTAAATTCTTCAAAAAACTGCCCCTCAAAGATGTCCCAGTCTCCGTCCAGCCATGCCCGGCGCAGCTTTGGCGGAAGTGCCTCCAGCTGCTTGATATAGTCCGGCTGATACCGGGTCAATGCTGCATTGTCAGTCGGCAATGCTTTGATAAATGCATAATCCTCCGGATTCTCTCCTGGCTTATATCTGCGGTCAATAAACAGCCGCTTGATATATGCATGTCCCTGTCCTCCCGGGTTACAGGTGAAATATACCCTTTTGGGAAAATCATTCACACCGCGCACACAAGCGGTGATTTTCTGCATCTGCAGTTCCGACAATTGCGTTGCCTCATCCAAGTAAATTATGTCATACTCCGTGCCTTGAAACCGGTCCGTGTCATTCTCTCTGTCACAGTATGCAAATTGAATTATGCTTCCGTTCGGAAACTTCAACACCTTATCCTTGTCATTGTATTTTGCAAAGCCAAGAAGCTGCCCTCTCAAAACTTCAATATGATTTCGCATCAATTCGGGATATGTACGGCGAACGATCAATTGCCGAATCCCGGAATACCGATATGCCAGCAGAATTGCCTTGGTACGCACAAACCAACTTTTTCCGCCGCCTCGCGCTCCTCCATAGGCTACATACTTACATTTTGCAAGCATAGCGGCTCTTTGTTTTTCATTCGGTTCGCCCAGTAGCAGCTTCATTCTGCCAGATCCTCCGTTTCACCCTCCAGCGGAACAAATACGATTTCAACCTGTCTATCTGCCGTTTCCTCGGATCCCGCAGTCTGCGTGTCTTTGATGCTTTTGATTGTTCCCGCAAGCTGCCGCAGATTCGAAAGGGATACTTCTTCCACGCCGTCTATCATGTCCTGCAAGGCTTTATCTACAATGTCCAGCAGTTTATCATTCGCATCAAGAATCCTCTTCATACGATCCACTTTGCGGTCAGATTCCACCTCTGTAATTTTTGTGTCCGTTTTTGCACCAGTTTTGTCCCGTAGCTCACGCCACTTTTCACTCGCCGCACGTTTACGCAATGTACTAAAACTTACTTTATATTTATCGGCAAGTTTCCGATAGCTGGTTTCACCGCGTATATACTCGGCTTTGATTTTTCTCCACTCTGCCAATAAAAAACACCCCCAAATCTGCTACAAAAATCATACAAAAATGCACAAAAAAATGAAATACCCCCACTATAGGGGCATTTCATTCTTCGGAAAAGCTATATTTGTACGCAGAAAACAGGGTGGAACATCCCGCAAAAATTGTGACCTTACACGTTAAAGCCTCTCCTCCCACATAGCATTTATCATCCGGGCATATCTGCACTTTTTCCACTCGGCGCAGCAATATTTTTTCATATACCGTTTTTTCGCTGCATCTGATACAAAAATTGGATGCGTAGAAACAGTATCCTCCACACCGTCACATTTAATTTTCCGCTTTTCGTTTGTATGATAGTATGGACACAAAGCACATTTATCTTCATAATGATCTGGCATATCTTTCTTCCTCCATTCCACCTTCCCATTCCCTTTCCACCTTACCAACCCCACAATAGCCATAGCAAAATTGAGTGCATACAACAGCCCCTGCGCATACTGCCCGATACATACGTTATACACGCACCAGAATCCATTTGTACACATCCATACCCAGAAGCACCACCGCTTGCCAAAGCTGTTCGCCACCGTTCCCACAATCGTTGCAAGTGTTACTGCATACACCACATAAATCACGCCTGTTTCCCCTCCGGCAGTAATAAATAATTCCGTATTACCTGGGAAGCTGCTTCCCAGCCATAGCACACCTTTGCTGCGTACCCCTGCTTGGACAGTTCCCGAATCCATGCCGCCTGCTTCTCCGTAGGTTTGTTCCTCCCGACCTTCAACTCTATGTATAGCCCATGCCAGCCCCCACGCGCCACAGGCAAACACAAATCCGGTACGCCTGCTTTCACGCCCTGCCGTTTCAAGTTCGCCGCTTCCTTTATATCCCGACTCCCTCCGTTTGGAATGTGATACAACAGTTCTATTTCCGGGAATTGCTGCCGACAGAGTCCCGCCCATCGAAACAATTCCGCCTGTTCTTCCGCTTCGCGCTGCATTCGTTTTCCTCCTTCTCGTCTTTATACATTACAACAGACAAATACCAATGCCCGTTGAAATTGTTGTAATATGCGTTTGCTTCTACAAAGCGATATCCTTTGTATTTGTTTTCCCAGTATGCACGGTCATCTGTTCTTTGCTGTGCCAGCCTTGCCAGCCAGCTTTCAGAGATCTTTCCGTCTCTGCACTTGTACACTTTGGGCTTGTCCAGGTTTTTGGACGGCACCCACCGTTTAGATCCCATAGGGGCTTTTATCATATACTTTGCCAAAGCTTCACAGCCTTTTTTTCCCGGCTGCAGACGGTCTGCGTTGGTAAAGTCCCCGTGCTGCCACATCTGTTCTGCTGTATCTCTGTCCATACCGGACATGATCATATGAAAGTGCCAGCGGAGAACGCCTGTCCGTTCGCTTACCTTTGCTTCGATCACGTATATATATTTCATCTCCGGCAGTCCGTGCTTTCTTCGCCACCGTCTGATCCGCTTTATGTAGTTCTGTATATCTCTGCGCACTTCCGCCTCGCAGGACGGCATCTCCGAATCCCGGTATGTACCATGCACTACGATATCGCGAGAGGTGAAATTCGTACTGATCAATCGATTTAACTGCTTACGTGCATTTTTCAGATTCAACTTTTTCTGTGCTTCGCAAGACATTTTTGTTTTCGGCGCACGCTCCGGCATTCTGCGTCCGTCTGAAAAAACCGGATAAAAATCAATTTCAAACATATTCCCAGATTCTATACGTGATTCCCGGATCATGCTGCCACTCCTTTCTATATTCCCAAATCGTGATTTACTTGATTCACATAATGCGCTTCCAACTCAAAATACGAATTGTACAGCGCCGTGCGGATATATGCTTTTTTATTGCGGATCAGTGATGTGACTTTTCTATATTTAGCCAATGCAAATTCCACATGCTCGAACTGAAGCTCGCGAAACACCTCCTGCATCATGGATACAGGTATGCGTTCCTCTCCAACTTTTATTTCCCCCTCTGGGTTCAGCTTTAATACTTCGGCAATGATTTTGCAAATTCCTTCCGCCTGCCCGCAGCTGTCTTCGAACCGGTCATATTTAACCTGTCTTTTTACGTCCTCTAAAACCGCCTGAAAGGACAGACGGACAGACGGATTTATGTGTGTATGTGATAAACATGTTTTTTCTGCATACATGACATACTCCTTTTTTATACTTTCCCTCTCATGAATTCCTGCTTGTGGTTCACAAGATAATATCGAATACAAGCCCGAAAACACCCCAGCGGAACGCATCGAAAAATTCGATAAGTTCATTTTGCTTTCGGATGCTTAAAATTTGTGTCTGATGATTCTATATATATTAAAGGAAGGAAACTGATGAATTTATCCCCGTTTCCACTTCATTTGAATAGCTTCCCAAGTATCATGCAGCCATTCCATATACCGCGGACATTCCCGCCAGCCGCATAGGGTGTGCTTCTTTGTACAATACCGGCACGCAGGGCATTGACTGTCCGCGTTCGCCGGATTGATCTCTTTTATGGGTTCTCCCAAAGGGCGCTTATGAAATTCTCTTGTTTTATCGTTCATATGTATCTCCATTAAAAATTCATCCACAGCTTTTCAATGCGATGCAATCCCATTTGTGCTGTAGTCGGTTTTTCGTCTGTGTTCCATCCTGCAAGGGCTTCATTATACATTCCATTGTCATATCCGCTGATAACAACCATAGACTTGCTTTTTTTGATCGTTTCCAGCAGTCTTTTATGATATGCGTCTGTCGCCTCATATGCATACATATTCTTCTTGCTGCACGTTTCCTGCAGGTAGGGCGGATCACAATAGATCAGCGTCTTTGCATCATCATATCGTTTTATCAGTTCTATTGCATCTACGTTCTCTATCTGCGCTTCCTTCAACCGGTCACAACATGCGCCTATTATATCCGGCAGATCATTCCACATTGTTGCACATCGCGGGCCGCCATAGGTTTGTACATTTCGCCAACTGCGCGCGCTGCTATTGCCTGTCCCAAACGATTGATGAAACCGTACAAGGGTTCGCCGTGCTTGTTCTATAGGATCATCTGACTTTTCATAACAATTGATAAATTCATCTCTGGAAAAGGGAGTCAATTCAATCCGTTTTGCAAGTTCTTCCGAATGCTCTCTGCAAACCCAAAACAGATTTACTATATTGCTGTCAATGTCATTGATTGTTTCTATATAGCTGGGATTCTTTTTGAAAAACACCGCACCGCTGCCAAAAAAGGTTCAAGGTAGACTTTATGATCCGGAAAATGGGATATGATCCAATCTGCTATCCTCCATTTCGCGCCGGGATATTTTAATATTGCTTTCATGTTGTTTTACCTCCGTCCATTTTAGCCCCACAGCTGGGGCAGTACAGTGAACGGTAATGTATATAGTCATAACAGTAAGTCAACGCCAGCGAACCGCACGCTGTACACACCAAGTCCATTCCATTACGCATCCACTTCCCATGCACAACCTCTTTCACATCTGCGGCCGGTTCATCGTTAATTATTTTTCGCATCCAACATTTGTTTGCATATGATAATGCAATATTACATTCATCTGAAAAGTGATTTTTTATCAGCTTTTCTGCATCAATGTATTTCGGCATTGCTCATTCCCCCAATCTTAGCAATTCTCCCACGCGGTGGAAAGTATTTGCCAAGGCATACAAAGACTGCTGCGTCTTCTGTACATCTGGATCATCACATTCCAATGCACAAAAATGATATGCGATCTGTGCTGCAATTCGTTTGTCTACCTTCATATGCAGAGAGCCACACCAAAGTGGGAGACAGGAGTAATCCACGTCAGCACACCGCAAGTTAGCGTACTTTCCATCTGAATCCTTGTTAAGCCACTTCTTATGTAATTCCAGTATCTTTTGTATATCCATTTTATTCCTCACTCACCATAGAGCTTTGAACAACTGCTGGCTTATTCAATGCTGCAAAAATCATTTTCTCACTTGCTGCATGATAGAACCTTCTGTCAACTTCAAAGCCATATGCATTCCGTCCAAGCTCATATGCTGCCCGCAATGTCGATCCGCTCCCAGCAACTGGATCAATAACTACATCTCCAGGATCCGTAAATATCTCTATCAGACGTTTCAGAACCTTTATTGGCTTCTGCGTTGGATGTATCTTTGGGTATTCTTTCCGGGAATCTCTTGCCCAGTCGAACCAGTTAAAAATCATATGTTTTTGTCCGTCCGGATCCGCATTGTTGAATTTTGGCAGCTTGTCCCTGTATAACACCACTGCAAATTCCATTGCGCCGACAATTTTCATATTTGCTTTCAAAACCTGTGCGGAATAGTTTTTGCAGAAAAACAGTGGATAAGATTTCAAAAATCCATACTTTTGCCCATAATTTGCTACCGTCTGCATCTGCTCAAATGCACAAAAGACAATCATAGCAGGAGACTGTCCTTTTCCCTTCGGTTCTTTTTTCAACATCTTGCTGCAAAAATGCATATACTCTGCGATTTTAAAATTCCCGTCTGTATGGAAAAAGCTCTTCTTCGCATATTTGCTTTCGCCTTTTTTATTGTCTCCCTGTTCATACCACATAGGATTACTTGCATATGCATCGGCTCCAATGTTATACGGTATATCCGCTATCACCAACTGGGCTTTCGGTATATGGTACCGTTTATAGTTTTGAAAATTATCGTGATACAATTCACATTTTATTGCTTGTCTTTTTTCCATTCCCTCACACTTCCTCTATCTTGATGCCGTGCTTGACATTTGCAAATCTTTCTGCTATGATGGGAACATAGGATTTCTCACACACCCTATATTTTTGGCTGTCACAGTTGCTGCTGTGACAGTCTTTTTCTTTTGAGGATATCTCACACATCCGCTTATCCTCCCTCAATCTGCGTCCACATCAATACCGGTAATCTCTTTGAAAATTGCTTTATCAAAATTCGGAATCGCTGTGATAATCGTCTTTTGTTCGTCTGCAAGTTCGTTCCACCATTGCTGTGCGCATTTTGACTTGTCCGTTTCTTTTAAATACCCGTCTGTCGTTTCTGCTTCTGGGTGCGCTGCTTTTTCTTCATCTGTCATATCAGAAAATCGCATGTATTCAAGCGTGTTCATCGGAAAATTACAGAGGATCTTCCTTGCTTTACTGTTTATCCAGTCCATATAAGTCCAATCGGAAGGTTTGTTAAACAGATATATTTTCTGGATTTTTGTATTAAAACATCCGCTGGAATAATCGCATTGGTTCCAGCTGCCGCTGTTCCAGCTGCCGCTGTTCCAGTCGCCGCTGTTCCGGTTGCCACTGTTGCAGTCGCCGCTGTTCCAGTCGCCGCTGTTCCGGTTGCCACTGTTCCAGTCGCTGCTGTTCCGGTAGCCGCTGTTGCAGTAGCCGCTGTTGAAGTCGCCGCTGTTGAAGTCGCCGCTGTTGCAGCTGCCGCTGTTCCGGTCGCCGCTGTTCCGGTTGCCGCTGTTCCGGTTGCCGCTGTTCCCCAATCCTGTGCATCCATTTCCCGTATTTACAAGTTCAAGTAATTCAGCCCACGCGATTTCATGCACAATTTCCAATTTGTTCGTACAGCACTTGTTCTCTTCTTCTAAAACATCGCCATAGGCAATTACTTCTGCCACCTTATTTTTTGGGTCGAATGCATAGTAAATGAAACAATCAACTGCCCTTTTGCAGAAGTCCATTCCTTTATCACATACAGAAAGGATTATATCTTCTTCAAATTTACCAGGGCAGGCGTACTGTTTATCTCTGCATGTCCAATCGGGATTAAATACCTTGTATCCCTTTACTGCTTTCGTCTCGCTCATTTGTTTATCCTCCTAAACCAAATAGAATCATCAATCTGCCAATTCCCAAGCAGCACGCCCATCCAATCAGCCATATTGCTGTGGATTGTGTAAGCAGGACTGCTGTGCGTTTTAGTTTGTGTCTCATGTGTGTACCTCCTCACCTATATTCCCGCACCAGATCCATGGATACCTGGTTCAACGCCGGACACTTCCTCTCTGTAAGCTTGTCCGCCGGAAAGAGGACATACATATTTTTTCGCCGCCTCGGATATGCCTTGAATTCATATGTGGGACTGATCTTGCCCCCTTCTTCCACAGTCAGATGTAGGTAGCATGAGCCGTCCTTTGCATCCGGCTTGCTTGCATACCGCCATTTTTCTTTTCTCTCTTCCATTCGGTTGCTCCTCCTTTGTCTGTAAATGTCACGAACAAACGCATCGTGCCAGATCGCTTTTTCCAATGCGTATGTCTCTTTTGCTAAGTCTTTGCAGCTTCCCGCCGTATCGCTTTTTTACAGTCCTTGGATCCATACCAAGCCATTTTGCAGCTTCATACAGTGGAATCATTTCCTTATCCGGAAACGCTGCATCCAATCGCGCAAGACTGTCACGGTATGATTCTTTTTCACGTGCCATTGTTATTCCTTCCTTTCACATCTTTCTTTCTGCTTCCATCTCACTTATCACTGATTCTGCAAGCTCTGCAATTTCTTTTTCCCGGGGCTGACGCAAATCAGGTCTTTTTTTAATCGCCGCAGAAAACTGTGTAGCGCTGACCCGGTTTCCTTTTCTTACATAGATCTGTTCAATAACGTATTTGTTCAGTAGCCCCAGATCTTTAATTCTGTCTTGAAGTGTTACCTCTCGCAGTCTGTTCATTTGTTTCTCCTTTCCTTGTCTTTTCTTGTCGAATAAACAATGATTTATCCAACAAAGATTGACAAAAGTAATTTTTGTTTGTATTATGTAATTAACAGTATGTTAAACTGTTTTCATATGGGTTACTTATGCTTTCACCGTTGAATTATTTTGCATAAGTATTGGCTAAGTGAAACACAGCCTGTGCTGTGTGGAAATATCTGCTGTATACAGGATGTATGAGCATCATCAAGGAATTCATCGGATCATATGGGTGCCTCCCAAACGCTCTCTGTCGCGCCGATGGATTCTGACCCGTTCTGTTTCTCTCATGCATCCTGTATACAGCAGATGCGGTTGTGTCTAATGTAACGCTAAAACCTGCCGGATCCGCTCTCCTTTCACAGCTTCGCGCAGATGCCGATAAAGAAGCGCGCCAGCATGCCAAGGAGAAACGCGCCAAGATACATACCAACATGTTTCAGGTATTTCTTACATTGCTTTCGTTTTTGCTTGGTCTTATCGCCGAATATTTCTTGGAGATCGTCCATGTAGTCCTTTCGCTTTTTAAATAGCTTCACTTCATCACCCCACTAATTTCATCAACGTTAGGAGAAAATAAAATATGACACTGGAACGACAAGTACTTAACTCAATCAACGAAAAATATCCACCTTATTCCGATAAAACTGATTTTATAATAAATAACTTTGGTACTGACCCGGCTACTGCTGTCCAAGTAAAAATACTTTTGAAAAAGTTAATTAAAGATGGCTATGTTTCAAATTCTATTTCATTCGATCTAACCACAAAAGGACGAAACCACCTTGCGCAATTGAGTGGAAAAAGCATTGACCACAAAATGGCTTTCGCTTCTATCTGCATCTCTGTTGCTGCGCTTTTAATATCGCTGGCAAGCTTCATTGCAGGAGTTTTAAAATAAGACCGAGTGTATTCAATGCTAAAGCTAAAAGCGAGATACCAATTGAAATTAAAAACAGTAACCTTGTTTTGTAACTTTGCGGATCACTTTGCTTCCATTCAGCAAGAATCCTTTTGCGCTCCAGTCTTCGTTCTTTATTTTTCATTTCATCACCCCACTAATTTAAATTATCTATGTTAGGAGAATTATTATAAATACAATAATAACGATACTATTTCTAATCGGCGGTGGTATTACGCTTTTATCAGGATCATGTGTGCTTTTTATTGCCTTTTGGGAAGATTTATTTGCTTTTAGAATCATCATTTGCACAGGATTGCCCATTGCAATTCTACTGATAGCATTGCGCATACGCCATAACTTGAAGCCAGAATCTAAAATGAAAATAGATCGCCACACTGGACGAATCTTTATGAACGAATTATTCCTCGAATACGAAAACGGCTTTCCCATGCGCAACTTTAAACGAATGTTAAAAATCGATAAGCTTTTGAGAAAAATGTTTATTCCTTGCGCCTACATATTTTTGGTTTTCCTTTGCAGTGTGGTTTTGGTATTGGCTGTTCCAGATCTATCGGATATAATTCACTCCGATTCTCGCAAACCCGATACCACCAATTCAATCAAACAAAACACATCCTACACAACAGAAAAACCGTCTCCATATAATGAATACTTCAACGAATCCAAAGAGGCAGACACTTTTTATGTTGTACCTCCCAGAACTCCAGTTACGGATCCGCCAATTACTTCCCCTCCAGTCACAGAACCTCCAGAAACCAAACCACCGCAAAATCAAGAAAAGCAACTCACTGTATATTACACAAAAACCGGCGAATGTTATCATTATGAAAATCCATGCGGCAGGGGAACGTATTATCCAATTAGTCTAGATAAAGCAAAGCAGCGAGGTCTGCGCCCTTGTGGGAAATGTGTGCTGCATTGATCTGTCTGCTTAAAGTATATACCGATAAATCGGTATTGTCAATATAAATTATACCGATATTTCGGTATTCATTATTTTTACACAGAAAGGATTTGATAAATTTGGTAAATGTCGACAAAATAAAATCCCTAGCAAATGAGCAAGGGATTAAGTTAGGATTCGTTTGCAATCAATTAGGATTAACAGAATCCTTTTTCCGAAATGTAAAAAAAGGGAAAACAAAAATCTCTGATGATCGTCTCATCACAATCGCCGAAATTCTCAACACAACCCCAGAATATCTACGGGATGAAACCGACCAAAAAGAAAAGCCCACCGAAACCGATGGGCTGGAAGAAGGCACAATCCTATTAGCATTGCGGGATGGCGGAGTGAAGAAAAGAAAACTCACAAGCGAACAAATGGAACTGATCGAAAAAATGATCGAACAGATGCCCGAGGCAAATGAAGATTTATAACCGATTTTGCTGTATGTATTTTTGAAACTGTGCGTACACCTTCCTTTCCAGTGGAGATTTCAAGAAGCAGCTTTCCCCATATTTTCTATAGAATATGCCCTCTCGTGTATACAACTCGTTCATACGCTTCATCCGGAACGCAGCCGATTTGTCGCTGATAGAACACATAGCCGCAATCTGCTCCGCAGTAGTTACATTGCATCCCCATAATACGCATGCAGGGGCAAGCAGCCGGGATGCAAATACATTCGCTTCATGCTCTTCCGGGCTGTCCTTCGGATCCGGTTCCCGATTCACCATATCTCTGGTATCCAAATGCCCACGCACAATATGCCCCAGTTCATGAGCAATCGTAAACCGCTGCCGCGCCTTTGATTTCTCCGGGTTATAAAAAATAACCGGACGTCTGTGTATGAAAACACAAAATCCGTCCGTTCTGTTCTTGTCTACATGATAGAGCTGCAATATTTCATTTGTATACGGGAAAACCTTCACTTTCATTCGCTTGCATATGTCCACAATTTTCACCGGTAAGGAATCCACCCTGCATTTTATAAGCACCTTCCACGATGCGTCCCGTGTATCACAGTATTTTTTGTAAAACATTGTCGAACACCTCCTACCACTATTGTACGTGGACAGGCAGTGTTTGTATGCAAGTAAATTTTGGTAATTTTATTTTTCTGCTGCAAGATTTGCTATTCCATCACATGAAAAAGTTGAAAACATCGGAGAGGTAGAATGACCACTTTAGAAATAGTACTGATAATTACTTTAATAATTGTTTTTATAATGTATCTCTGCGCCCGAAGCAATAAAAAAGATACCGAAGAACGGTTAAAATCAGCAGAAGAGCGAATTACAAGGGACGTATGCAAAAAGCATTGGCTTGAAGTGCAAAAATTATTAGAGCTTCTTGAAAACACCCCCTTGTATCTCAGAAAAGATCATGAGTGGGAAGCAAAAAAACTGTTTTCTTGGGATGAAAAAGATACAAATGTTTTTGAAAATGCTCTTACAGAAAAAATTAAAGAGTTGCGGCTAAGTATAAATAAGAAAATAGAAATTGCAAAAAGTAAAACTCAGCAGGCTAAACAAGAACTGCACGATATCCAGCATTTCAAGCAGCAAGAGATTGATGAAGCACAGTCTAAATTGGATGAAATTACTCGTCAAACGGATGAAGCCCCTAAAAAAGCTCAAAAAGAACTGCGAGACGTTAGGAAACAAATTAAAAGCGCCAACAAAGAATTACACGATATCCAGCAAGACTATAAAATTCTGCTATCATTTGCAGATAATAAAAGCAATCTTTCCGCAATTCCCTATATGGCTGCAATCATGGCTGACTATGAGACATACGGACTGGAAGTTTTAGCGAAAAGCTTAGATTGGGGATATGCATTCGAACGGATGAAGAAAGTCAAATCCATTCGTGAAATCCGCAAAGATGCACAAGCAATGGTCGAAAAGAATCTGCAGTCAAAATATCAATTGGCATATCTGTTACAGCTATTCCCGAATTTAGAAGATGTAATCGAAACAGACTACAACGATCTTCCAATAATTGAAGTATCTGAATTATCTGAATATGACCGTTCCAGAGATTGGCTGTCTAAGGAGGAATATCAAAGCCTTGACTCCGTTGAGCGAAACCAACTCGCTTTGGATCGGTATGTAGCCTCTCACAATAAAACAAAATGGCAAATCGGCAGAGACTATGAATTAAGTGTGGGTTATAGATATTCAAAACAAGGCTTTACAGTAGATTACTTTGGATCATATATGGGACTGGAGGATCTTGGGCGCGACCTGATATGCAAGAAAGATGGAAGGATTTTAATCGTTCAGTGTAAATACTGGAGTCAGATCAAAGAAATCCACGAAAAGCATGTTACACAATTGTATGGAACAATGATCAGTTATTGTATTGAACATAATATATCGCAAGAATTTGTTCAGGGCGTCCTGATTACAAATATTTCCCTCTCAAAAATGGCAAAGCAAATGGCAGATTATTTGAATATAAAGTATAAAGAAAATTATGCACTGGAAGAATTCCCACGGATAAAATGTAATATAAACTACCGCGATGGAATAAAAACAAAAATTTATCATTTACCGTTTGACCAACAATACGATGCCACAAAAATAGATCAGCCCGGAGAATTCTACGCCATGACAGTCCAAGAAGCTGAAAATGCAGGATTCCGCCGTGCATTTAAGTGGTTCGGAGCAAATTAAACGATAAAACGAGGTATACATCATGTCAAACCAACCGGACACATCCCCCATAAATCAAATATGGGATGATTTTCTCAAAAACATGCCGAAAAGCCGCAGCGTGTTCTTTAATATATTGACCCTTATCGAAGATTGTTTATACGGTGCAAAACCTCTTATAGAGCATTTAAACATATCCCAAGAAGAATATGCTGCATGGGAATCCGGCGAAAGTGATTCATTCATGCAGATGCTCCCCGAAATCGCTGCTTTTTATGATGTTCCTATGGACTATCTGCAAAGCTGATTTCAGTATGAAAACAAGTCACATTGCAAATTTAACGAGTGATTTGTTAAAGTAAACAAAAATAATTAAATAATACGATTTTGTTGACATCAACAAAATGATATTATCCAACTGCCGAGTTTTCCTCGATAGCTGAAAGGTTTAACACATGAAAAAACGAAAAGACGGTCGGTACGTTCTCACACGGGTAATTGACGGTAAATCTGTGACCGTGTACGGGAAAACAAAAGAAGAAGTCTATAGTAAACTGGAAGCAAAAAAACAGGAGAAGGAACGCTGTAAAACATTTTCAGAGCTTGTGGAACTATGGAAAGATGCAAAGTGGGATAGTTTTGCCTACGGCACGCAAAACTGTTACAGAAGCGCTCTGACACGTGCCATAGACGATTTTGGCAATGTTCCGAATAACGAAGTCACCCCGCAAATGGTGCAACGCCTGATAGAAGAAATGATTGCGCAAAAATATTCAGCCAAATCAATCAAAACGCAAAAAACTGTTATATCAACTGTATACCGATACGCGATTATCCATAAACAAGCCAAAGAAAATCCGGCTACAGTATGTGTAATCCCCCGCGGATTGCCCAAGGAAGTGCGTGAACCGCCTACCGAACAGGAATTGGAACAAATCAGAAACGATAAAGGCGGGTGGCTCTATCCCCAAATTCTCCTTTACACCGGATGCCGCAAAGGGGAGGCATTAGCTCTCTGTTATGAAGACTTTGATTTTGATAAAAAAACAATTTCTATCACAAAAGAAGTAGTATTTGACAGCAATACTCCACATATAGTTCACCATACCAAAACACAAGCAGGCGTACGCACTATAGGACTATTGGATGCGCTTGCAGAACAGCTACCCAAAAATAAAACGGGACAGATTTTTCATTACACTTTAAGCGCATTTCGACATGAATGGGAACGTTACTGTAAAAAACTCGAGATAGATATAACTCCACACCAGCTGCGTCACGCTTATGCAACAATGCTGTTTAATGCCAATGTTCCTGTCAAACTGGCTCAAAAGCTGCTCGGGCACGCCGACATCCAAACAACGCAAAATATATATACCCATATAAGAGATTCGCGAATTGAAGATGCAACCGAATCTCTCAATGATTATATTCAAAATCTTGGTCAAAACTCTTAAATATCCTTATATTAAAAGGTTTATAATTGGTTCGAATCCAGTTGTCTCCACCAAAATTTTCTTACCGATATATTCCCGGGCAATCGTTCGGGCATCCAATATATACAAAAAAGGCGCCGCTGGCGTCTTTTTTGTATATATTGGAAACGCATCAGCAATTGTATTTATGTTTGACAAACAGCATCTTTTTTGTTATAATATTTTGAATCAGAATTTCTGCGGAGGGTAAAAATGGAGCATTTTTTTCCGGCTTTATACGGCAACGAAAAAATCAAGGCTCTCATTGGCCGCGATATTCTTGAAAAGCGACAGCATCATGCATATATTTTTGAAGGTCCAGCAGGAAGCGGAAAGCATCTGCTTGCAAGGGAAACGGCAAAAGCCCTGCTCTGTCTGCAGGCTGATACCAATACACTTCCCTGTAACACATGCCTTCATTGCAGAAAAATTGATGCACAATCTTATACAGATATTGCTTATATAAACAGCGGCGACAAAGCAACGGTTTCCGTAGAAACAGTACGCAATGCCTTGGCAACGCTTGCATACGCCCCCGATGAGGGAGACTATAAGGTGTATATTTTTGAAGACGCGGATAAAATGACAATACAAGCCCAGAATGCCCTTTTGCTGTCTTTAGAGGAGCCTCCCGCATATGCAGTATTTATTTTGCTCACCACCGATTCTGCCGCACTTCTGGAAACGATACGCAGCCGTGCTGTAATCTTTTCGATGGAGCTGTTTTCAAGAGAAGCTGTCCTTGCATATTTGCAGCAAAACAGCAATGCGCCAAAGCCGCGCTTACAGGAAGCATCCGAAACGTGCGGAGGTATGATCGGTGCAGCAAAATCCATACTTGATGGGGAAACAGATACGGCAGCGCTTTCCAGTGCAGCGGGCGATTTTATTTCCCTGCTGTTTACAGGCACTGCGGCAGACGCTTTAATATATTGTACACAAATGAAATATTCCCGCACACAATTCGATACCTTCTTTGTTTTCGCCATGTCTGCTGTGCGGGACAAAATTTCCGCAAAGGTCGGCGGAAGAGACTTGCTGTTTTATAAGAAAGAAGAAGAAGAACAACAACAACAGAGGACTGAAGCTGCTGGCAGCACGCTGAAACGTCTAACCGGATTATACGACAGTTTATATGAAGCCCGGGAAGAAATTGTTCATGCAAATGCAGCGGCCTATCCTGCTCTTTGCACAATTGTAGAAAAGTATTTTCGTCAGAATTGACAAAATAATATATGGAGAAAATTCATGGAAGAAACTAAAAATATTCCCGATGAAAACGCAGATGTTCCCGCACTTGTAGAAGTTGTTGGCGTCAAGTTTAAAAACGCCGGTAAGGTTTATTATTTTTCTCCGGAAGGTATGCGCTTTTCTGTGGATGATAAAGTCATTGTGCGAACCACCCGGGGAATGGAACTTGGATTTGTTTCACAAACCAACAAAACTGTTTCCGAAAAAGAAATCGTTGCACCTTTATGCCCTGTTCTGCGTATAGCAACTGTGGAAGATATCCAGCGTTATGAATCTAATAAACAACTGGAAAAAACTGCTTTTGAAACCTGTGTAAAGCTGATATCCAAGCACAAGCTGGATATGAAATTGATTGAGGCGGAATATACATTTGACAACAGCAAGCTTCTGTTTTACTTTTCCGCAGACGGACGTGTGGATTTCCGTGATCTGGTCAAAGATCTCGCATCTGTATTTCATACCCGCATCGAATTGCGTCAGATTGGAATCCGCGATGAAGCAAAAATGATGGGCGGACTTGGCGTGTGCGGCAGACCGTTTTGTTGCTCCACGTTTCTTTCCGATTTCGCACAAGTCTCCATAAAAATGGCTAAGGAGCAAAATCTGAGTCTGAACTCATCCAAAATATCCGGTGCCTGCGGCAGGCTGATGTGCTGTCTGCGTTTTGAAAATGAAACCTATGAAGCAGAATTACGTGAGACACCGCCCGTTGACAGTAAGGTAAAAACCCCGGACGGCATTGGGTTTGTTACAGAAGCAGCTCCCCTGACCGGCATGTGCAAAGTCCTTCTGCATGATAAAGGCGTCGATATTATCAAATCATTCCATAGAGACAAGCTAACGGTAATTGGAAAACGCAGCCGTACAGACAAAGACAAAAACGGACGCGATGGGCAAAATGCGGAAGATACTGCCAAATCAGACGCTTAATCTTTAAAATCTTAAAAAAATTTTATAAAACCCCTTTGCAACATGAATATTTTATGATATACTGTACCCGCGGTGAAAACTGTAGAATGAATTTTTAACGGAGGATACGAACATGGCATATAAGATTTCTGATGAATGCATCTCCTGCGGTGCATGTGCAGCAGAATGTCCTGTTGAAGCAATTTCAGAGGGCGATGGAAAGTACGTAATCGACGCTGACAAGTGCATTGATTGCGGCGCATGTGCAGGCACTTGTCCTGTAGATGCTCCTCAGGCTGACTAAAAACATATCATAAGGAGCGGAGCATTTGCTCCGCTCCTTTTCTTATAAGAAGCTTCCGGTAAGATGGCACTCTCCCTTTACTGAAAAGTCATCCTACAGCACAGCAAAAACATGGAGGTCTAATGAATCCCGATATTTCACTGCTACCGGACGAGCGTCTGGACAAAATCAACGAAAATCTTTCTCTGATTCAGTTAAAAGATGGACTAACCTTCGGCACAGACGCATATCTGCTTGCCGCTTTTACACGTCCGCAGCGTGCAGCAGGTGCAGATCTGGGCAGCGGGACAGGCGTGGCTGCGTTTTTGTGCCTCTCTAAAAATAAATTTCCGCATATGCATGCATTTGAAATACAGCCCCGCTTTGCCGATTTAATTCAAAGAAACGCAGCGTTAAACGGGCTTTCTGAAAGAATCACTGTTCACAATGCAGATGTACGCAGCGCACTTCCCAAAGATACAGGCGGATGGCTGGACGGTATCATTTCCAACCCGCCCTATATGAAAGACGGTTCCGGGTTTAGCAATGTTTCTGATACAAAAAACATTGCCCGCAGAGAAGTCTGCGGAACAATTGAGGACTTTTGCGCGGGCGCTTCTTCCCTCCTGAAACACGGCGGACTTTTCACTGTCGTATACCGTCCGGATCGGTTGGCAGACCTGTTTTACGCCATGCGCAAAACAGATCTGGAACCCAAACGAATCGTCCTTGTATATTCTGATACTGCCAGTCCGCCAAGTCTTGTCCTTGCAGAAGGAAAAAAAGGAGCGGCATCTTCCCTTGTGTGGGCAAGGCCGCTGATCATCTATCAGACGGGCACCAGAACTTATACAGCAGATATGGACAAAGTGTACGAAACCTGTTCCATGGATTTTTTATTTGAAAGGTAACAGACAATGGATACGGAAAAAAACAAAATAATGGGCGGCACCTTGTATCTGGTCGCAACGCCTATCGGAAATCTTGCCGACATAACCCACAGAGCACTAAAGGTATTAGCAAAAGTCGATTTTGTGGCTGCGGAGGATACTCGCAACACGGGACTGCTTTTGTCCCGATTTAACATATCCAAGCCGCTTGTAAGCTATTTCGAGCACAACAAACGGGAACGGGGAGAATATATTGTAAGTCGGCTTTTACAAGGAGAATCCTGCGCATTGGTAACCGATGCAGGAATGCCCGCCATCAGTGATCCCGGTGAAGATTTGGTGGCACTTTGCGCTCTGCGCGGCGTTCCTGTCACTGCAGTTCCGGGATGCTGTGCCGCCGTCACTGCTCTTGTTTTATCCGGGCTTTCTACCGGACGGTTTGTCTTTGAAGGATTTCTTACGACAAGTAAAAGCGACCGCCACCATCGGCTGGAGGAATTGGCTGACGAAGTCCGCACCATGATTTTTTATGAAGCGCCGCACAAACTGCGTAAAACCCTGGCAGATATGGAAGGTGCATTCGGTGGAACACGCAAAATCACGTTGTGCCGGGAGCTTACCAAACTGAACGAGGAAATCATTCGCACCACCCTGCAGGAAGCAGTACAAATGTACGCCGAAAAAGATCCTCGGGGCGAATATGTCCTGATTTTAGAAGGCGCGCCTGCAACAGCTAAAGCAGATTATCCTGAAAATCCGGCGGAACATGTGCAAATGTACATAAATATGGGCATGCGCAATATGGACGCCATTAAAGCAGCTGCTAAGGAACGCGGGGTTGCCAAAGCGGAATTATATAAAGAGATTGTGGAAGCGAAAGAGAAATAAAATCCTCCTCCCCTATTGAAAATATATCCATATTTGGGTATAATATATAGAAATAAAGAGGTAAGGAGACACGCGGTATGCTGTATACAAAACGAATGCCTTCGGGCATGTATTTTGACTTATATAATAAACACCGTGCTGCCCTGTACAAATAAATTGTAAATGGGACAGTACGCCTGTCCTATTTTTTATGAATACAATCAGAAAGGTATTACATTTATGAGTAAAGAAAAATTTTATATAACGACAGCCATCGCCTACGCTTCCCAAAAGCCGCATTTTGGAAACACCTACGAAGTCATTATGACCGACTGTATAGCTCGGTATAAACGCCAGCAGGGATATGATGTGTTTTTCATGACCGGCACAGATGAACACGGACAAAAGGTTGAAAATCTTGCCCAGGAAGCAGATGTCTCTCCAAAAGAATATGTCGACCGGGTATCCGGGCAAATTAAAGAAGTCTGGGATCTTATGGGGGCAAGCTACGACCATTTTATCCGCACAACCGATGAAGATCACGAAAAAGCCGTGCAGCATATTTTCAAAAAGCTATACGAGCAGGGAGATATCTACAAAGGCGAGTATGAAGGTTGGTACTGTACTCCGGATGAAGCATTTTTTACCGACACACAGGTGACTGACGGAAAATGTCCTGACTGCGGACGTCCCGTGCAGCGTGCCAAAGAAGAGGCATACTTCTTTAAAATGAGCAAATATGCTGACCGCCTTATCAAGCATATTGAAGAAAATCCGGAATTCATTGAACCGGAATCCCGGCGCAAGGAAATGTTGAATAACTTTTTATATGCCGGACTGCAGGATTTGTGCGTTTCCCGTACCTCCTTTAAATGGGGAATTCCCGTTTCTTTTGACGATAAGCATGTAATTTATGTTTGGATTGATGCACTGTCCAATTATATCACCGGGCTTGGCTTTGATCCGGATCAGGAAAAAAGCGAAAATTATAAAAAATACTGGCCTGCGGACGTTCATATTATCGGAAAGGATATTCTTCGTTTCCACACCATTTACTGGCCGATCCTGCTTATGGCAATGGGCGAACCACTCCCCAAAAAAGTGTTCGGACATCCCTGGTTCAACGTAGGACAGGATAAAATGAGTAAATCCCGCGGAAATGTCTTTTATGCAGACGATATGGCAAAGCGGTTCGGTGTAGATGGCGTTCGGTATTATGCACTGTCCGAAATGCCTTATGCCAATGACGGATCTATTACCTACGAAAATGTAATTACCCGTTACAATAACGATCTGGCAAACAACTTGGGCAATCTGGTCAGCCGCACCATTGCTATGGCAAAAAAATATTTTGACGGAATTGTGCCCGTACCTGCCGGCGAAGCGGAACCGGATCCGGATCTGAAGGCTGCTGCTTTGGAGGCAGTTGCTGCATTCCGGAAAAATATGGACACCTATCATATTGCAGACGCGCTGGAAGCAGTATTCTCCATGCTCCGCCGTGCCAATAAGTATATTGATGAAACAACACCCTGGTCGCTTGCTAAGGATCCCGCTGCCAAAGACCGTCTCGGTACCGTTCTGTATAATCTGCTGGAATCCATCCGGATTGCTGCAGTACTGCTGACCCCTGCGATTCCCTCTACATGCGCATCTATCTTTGCCCAGCTTGGTACGGATAAAACAGAATATAATACGCTCACCGCTTTCGGAGCACTGGAAGCAGGAAAGGCACTGGGAGAAGCGGAAATGCTTTTCTCCCGCATTGATGAAAAGAAAGTGCTGGAGGAAATTGCCGCAGAAACCGCGGCAAATGCACCTGCTGCGCCGGAAAAACCGGAAGGAATTGCACAGATCGGCATAGATGATTTTATGGCTGTGGAACTGCGCAGCGCCCAGGTAATCGCCTGCGAGAAGGTGAAAAGAGCAAAGAAGCTTTTAAAGTTGGAATTGGATCTGGGCTATGAGAAGCGTCAGGTTGTTTCTGGAATCGCTGCATTCTATGCTCCGGAAGATTTAATCGGCAAAAAGATTATTGTTGTTGCCAATTTAAAACCGGCAAAGCTGTGCGGAATTGAGTCCAATGGTATGATTCTTGCCAGCGGCGAGGAACAAGTTCGAGTTGTATTCTTAGCAGAGGATACGCCTCTCGGAGAGCGGATTCGCTAAACTATACTCTTTCAAACATGGGGAGCAGTTTCCCCATGTTTGTTCATGTCTACCAAAAATTTAGAAAGCTGTAAGTTATGAAATTTTTCGATTCCCATACCCATTATTATGACAAAAGATTTACAGACGAATATCCGGGCGGTATAGACGGAGCAATCGCCGACTCCATGCGTGCGGGGATGTGCGGCTTCTTGTGTGCGGGAACCAATCCGGATACCACAAAAGCCTCTATTGCGCTTGCAGGAAAATACGAAAATGCCTATGCCTCCGCAGGGCTTCATCCCCAGGATACAGCTGCATATACAAGCACACAAATCCCTGCTGTATTGTCTGAAATTGAGCAGCTGCTCACGCATCCCAAAGTCGCAGCACTGGGTGAAATCGGACTGGACTATCACTGGGATCCGGATCGTGCCGTACAAAAGGAAGCCTTTGACGCACAGCTCTCTCTTGCAGAATCCGCAGGAATTCCTGTAATCATCCATGACCGAGACGCCCACGGCGACACGATGGATATTATTCTTGCCCACAAAAACGTAACCGGCGTTATCCACAGCTACAGCGGAAGCGCTGAAATGGCAAAGGAATATGTGCGTATGGGCTGGTATCTTTCCTTCAGCGGTCCTCTTACCTATAAGAATGCAGAAAAAGTCCGCACAGCCTGCAAGGCAGTTCCTGTGGATCGCCTTCTTATCGAAACAGACTGTCCGTATCTGCCGCCCGTTCCCCATCGCGGAAAAATCAACACATCTGCGCTTATGCTCTATACAATGGAAACCATGGCGGAATGTACCGGGCTTCCCATTGATGCAGTTGCCGCGCAGACAATGGAAAATGCACGTGCTCTGTTCCGCATCCGTCTTTTATGAATTTTCTGTAAAAGCCCTTGCATAATGGGGCATGTACAGGTATAATAGAATTATATACCAATTTATAACATTTTAGAAAGGCTCCTTCTTATATAAGGAGAAAGTGTGGCTTCTTTATGAACCTCTTCCCTGTACTTTTGGACACAGCTGCCGAAGGCGGCGGTATCACGCAATATGCCGGAACCATTATTATGATCCTTGCTATGGTGGCAATTTTTTATTTCTTTCTGTACAGACCCCAGAAAAAGCAGGAAAAAGCTGCAAACGAAATGAAAAACTCTTTGGAAGTCGGTGACGAAATTACTACAATCGGCGGAATCATCGGTGAAATCGTTTCCATCAAAGATGAAACCTGTGTAATTGAAACCACCAGAGATAAAACCAAAATCCGCATTTTAAAGAGTGCCATCAGTAAAGTTGATGTAAAAGCTTCTGAAAAAGAGGCATAAATGTTTGTCCTCCGGAATATTCTTGTATAAAAGAATTCCGGAGGATATTTTTATGACATCGTCAACAAATGACAAAGCCGCCGGCGCCGGGAAATTGCTGCGCGGCGCCACCCGCGGATTGATTTGGTCTATCATTCTGGCAGCAATACTGCTGGTACTGTTTTCCCTTTTCTGCTACATGATGCCGGATCCAGACAAATACCTGAGCACATTCGGACTTGCCGCTTTATATATCTGTGCACTTGTAGGCGGTATTGTCGCCGGAAAACGAAGCGGTATCGCATGCGGACTTGTATCCGGACTGCTGCTCACAGCAGTGGTTCTGATTGCATCCACATTTAAAGAAAGTGGCGCAGACACGTATTCACCCGTCATTGCTGCTCTGCTCTATGTTCTCATCCCTCTGGCAGGAGGTATTGGCGGATTTATTTCAGGATTTTCCGGAAAAAATCAAAAACGGAAAAAAGTACATACTCCACCTAAAAGAAAACGTTAATTTTCTATCTTACCCTCTTTGATGGGGGGAGCCCCTTTTTATTCTGATTTATGCCTAAAGGGAGGTGGCACACACAAGCGCAGCGATTGTGTAATTCTCCTTTTTCTTAAGCCTAAGTATGGAATTAAAGGAAAAGGCCCCCTTGTGTAAAGGGGGCTGTCGCTAAGCGAATCGATAGCGACTGAGGGATTGTTATGCGATCATTTTGCAGTATGGTACAAATTCATAACATAATTTATACAATCCCTCCGTCGCAGCAAACTGCGGCACCTCCCTTTGCCGGGGGGGCTTGTGTTTGAATTCCCTCTTGTGCGAGAATTTGCATGAAATGAATTTAATATTCCTCTTGATTTATTATAAAATACGATTTATAATAAATACGAACATTTGTTCGGGAGGCGAGAAATTTGGAACGAACGATTCTCCATTCTGACTTAAATAATTTTTATGCTTCTGTGGAATGCCTGCATCACCCACAGCTTCGAAACGTGCCGATAGCTGTTGCAGGAGATCGGGAGGCGCGTCATGGAATTGTATTAGCAAAAAATGAAGCTGCAAAACGATGTGGGGTCAAAACAGGCAATCCGCTATGGATGGCAAAGCAAAAATGCAAGGATATTGTATTCATTCCACCGCATCATGACGAATATATGAAATTCTCGAAGCTTGCCCGCGAAATTTACAGTGAGTATACCGACCAGGTAGAAAGCTTCGGATTGGATGAATGCTGGCTGGATGTATCCAGTAGTGCATCTCTGTTTGGCAACGGACAAACAATTGCCGATACCATTCGTCGGCGTATAAAAAGCGAACTGGGACTCACTGTCAGCATTGGTGTTTCCTATAATAAAATCTTTGCAAAACTTGGTTCCGATCTAAAAAAGCCGGATGCAACTACTGTCATCCGGCGGAAAAACTTCAAAGAAATTGTGTGGCCGCTTCCCGTCAGCGAATTGTTGTATGTTGGTGCTTCCACACGATCCAGACTGCGTCGATGTGGTATTGAAACCATCGGGGCTCTTGCACAGTCCGACGTTACATTTTTAGAATCCCTTCTGGGCAAAAACGGACGAATGCTATGGATGTTTGCCAATGGGCTGGACACTTCCCCAGTCAGCAATATCGGAGCAAAATCTCTTGTAAAATCTATCGGAAACAGCACAACTACAAGTCATGATTTGATTTCCGATGAAAGCATTCGTATTGTTTTGTATTCCCTTTGCGAGTGCGTGTCTGCCCGCATGCGGGAATGCGGTTTTATATGTAAAACAGTGCAGGTCGGAATCCGTGACAACAATCTCCACTGGATAGAACGGCAGGGGGCTCTGTCTATCCCAAACCGAACGGCATCTTCCCTTTTTAAAAAAGCATATGCATTGGTCTGCAGCAATCGAACCGGCAATCCGATCCGCAGTTTGGGCGTGCGGGCATGCGACCTGCTGTCACCTGAAACGGAGCAAATGTCGTTTTTTTCTGACATTTCAAAAGTACAAAGGCAGGAAATGTTGGAGGAAACAGCGGACAACCTGCGCAGACGATTTGGAACTCTTTCTCTGCGCCGCGGGGTCATGTTGTCCGATCCTTCTCTTTCTCAATTGGATCTCCACTGTGATTCCCTTCACGCAGACAATTCTTTTCTGATAAAGGAGTAAAAATCATAGATTTCAACTAAGGTAGTGTGTATCGTATGAAAATTGATTTCCGTGACGATTTTCTCTTGTCTATTGACAAAACTATGATAGTGTGATAAAATTTTATCAAAGAGAGGCAATGGCGCTGGCTATTGCCTATTTTTGTTTTATTAAAAGGATGGTTCAATACTATGCAGGAAAAAAACTATACGATTCACGAAATGCCGGCTCAAAAAAATATCGCTTTGATCGCACATGACAATATGAAGCCGGAAATGATAGATTGGTGTCTCCAGAACAGGAAAAGCCTGGAACATCATTTTTTAGTTGGAACAGGAACAACCGCCACGGTTATTTCAGAAATGACAGGCTTGCCTGTCCGTGCATTCAACAGCGGCCCGCTTGGAGGAGACCAACAGATCGGCGCTCGTATTGTAGACGGGAAAATTGATGTTGTTATATTCTTTTCCGATCCTCTGACTGCACAGCCCCATGATCCCGATGTGAAAGCCTTATTGAGAATTGCACAGGTTTATGATATCCCCATTGCAAACAATCGTGCAACAGCAGATTTCATTATCAATAGTTCTTGCATGGATTCTAAATATTCTCATAAATTGATAAATTTCAAGCGTTCCGTTACAGAGCGTGTTCAGCACGTTGTACAATCTGTGAAAAGATAATGTTCTTTTATATTTGAAGCTCCGAAATGGCTTGTAAACAGCTTGTGATTTACTGTTCCACCGGCTTCTTACGTTCCTGCCAAACTGACTTCAGATTTTTCAGCAGCCGCACATTGCATAGGCAATTGACAAGAAGATACACTGCTGCAACAATAACAGAAACCACAATACCATGCACCACAAAAGAGCCATAGCTGTTCACGTGCAGCGTAATGCGTTCATTGATGAGCACAATTCCTGCAAAGATTACACCGTTGATAATGACGTTTTTATATCCTTCTATTACTTTCCGTTTCAAAACATGGCGGCTGGCAAAAATAAGCATATCATTCATTCGATACAGCAGCGCCAATACTGTACCGGCAAGTACGCCGTAAATCCCGAAAAATTGTACCAGAATCAAGGAAGAAACTAAATTGATAACCGACTCTGCAATACTTCTTGCCTGGGTTCTGCGCGCATTTCCTGTAACGTTGATAAGACGTGCTGCTACCATGCGCGTACCGGACATAATATTGATCAGCGCAAACAGCAGCGGAATATACGGAAGAATATAATTTGTATCAGTAATATCCTTTGTATACAGCGCTACAAAAGGAATCGTCAATATATATGCAATGCTAAATACAACAAACACCACCCCGGTGTAAATTGCATCATATGTCTCATACAGAAGCAGAAATTTCTTATGATCCTTATAATGATTCTGACCAAGTAAAAAGCCAAGCCCACCGTTTGCAGTACTTACCAGAGTGTTCAAAGAAGTGAACACTAAATTGTATACTCCATATACACTGGAAAGTGCAAATCCGCAGAAGGTTGAAATAATAAATACATCTGTGTTGGAAAAAATAGCAGTAGAAACCTCATGAATGATAAATGCACCCCGCTGCTCCAGCAGATTTTTGTCTGCGTCTTTCTTATACACAATCCAGGGATATTTTTTCTTACAGTAAGCATAAGTAACGGCTACCTTCACAATTACCATAACAAAATTGGCAATCTGAACACTGATAACATTAAAACCTGCGGAAATCAATAGAATTTTTGAAACAGAGGTCAGCACATACGCTAACAGCTCCACATTTTCCGTTACATACCGATGTGCATCCGCCTCTAAAAGCTGATTGTACACTGCACAGAAATAGTAAGAAACGCATCCCGTCATACCTTGTAGAAACACTACCCAAAATATAGTCCATTTGCTGATATCGGAAGATACGCACCATGGGTAAATCGCGGCAAATAAAACCACCGCGCCAAAATAAAGCACGGTTATTTCCCGGAAATACCGGCGGGCAGCAGAAATTACATTGCTGGCGGCATTTTTGTCTCCCGCGTCCAACGGTCTGTACAACGCATTTACCGTAGCGGTGCCGATTCCCGCTTCCAACAGCGCAATATATGTGTATATCTGCGTTACCGTACTCAATAGCCCATTGACTTCCGATCCAAAGGATTTTATCAAAAGCTGTGGAATAACGAGTCCAAACACAAGCACAATCAATTTGGAACCGAATCCAAACACAACATTTTTTACAACTGACCTTCCGCCCTGCATTTTACACCTTTTCCTCTTCTTCATTAGAACATACGCACAAGTATACCACGATTTGCTCCTAATGTCAAATAAAGGGAAGAAATCCTGAACTTCAGGATTTCTTCCCTTTATTCTTACTTCCAAGTGAAAAGCCGGAAGTAATCGCACCACTGGAACAAATTTCTTTACATCCACCGCAGCGAATGCACTCCAGATGATTCGTTTCCCGGACAGGACTGATCTGCATGGGACATACTTTTTCACATTTTCCGCAGCTGGTGCATTTTTCCCGATCCACATGATATCTGTAAACAGAAACCTTATTGAACAGGGCATAAATTGCACCAAGGGGACAAATGTACTTACAAAACGGACGATAAATCAATATGGATAACAGAACGGTAATCAGCAGTATAGCAAGCTTCCAGTGAAACAGAAACCCGATCACTCCCTGCAGGGCAGGACTGGCGGAAATCAGGGGGATGCCGCCCTCCAATGTGCCGGCAGGACAAATCCATTTGCAAAACCACGGCGAGCCTGTGCCAGCTGCATCCACAATAAACAGCGGCAGCAGAATCACAAACACTGCTAAAATGATATACTTCAACCACCGCAGCGGTCGGTCTAGCCGGAAAGTTTTAATTTTCTTCACAAACGGTATTTTATATAAAAGCTCCTGAATCAACCCAAACGGACAAAGGAATCCGCATACGAGTCTGCCGAACAGGGTTCCTACCAGCAAAAAGAATCCAAGCAGATAAAAGGAAAACTTATATTTTGCACTGCCAAGCACAGCCTGAAGGGATCCTATAGGACAGGAGCCAAGGCTTCCCGGGCAGGAATAACAGTTCAGCCCGGGAACGCACATGTTTTTCAAATTTCCGGTATAAATCTTTCCTTTAAAAAATCCTATAATATATCCGTTCGTCAGAACCGTCCATACACTCTGCACCGTTTTTCTGAAACCAATGGGCCATTTAGCCAATTCCGATACACTCCAGACATATATAAATTGCTTTCATCAGTACCGTACGTACTTCCTCACGATAAATTCCCGCCAAAATTGCAAGACCCCCTGCTGTCAAAAGCAGAATCTGCCAAATAAAAATTTTATTCGTCCACTTCTTCCAATGCCTTCTGGATGAGTTCGCTCCAGCCTTCATAATCCCGTGCACCTTCCACTCTTTGAATCAAATTTCCCTCCCCATCCAAAAAGAACGTGGTGGGAAAATATTGCATGGTTCGGATAAAAGTTTGCTGCAAGGTATCATCCGGTAAAAGGATCGGATACTCTGCGCCCGCTTCAGCCAACAGTGCATTTGCCGACTCTATCGCTTCATCGTCCCTTTTGCCAAGCTCTGTAACACCGTCCTGAAGTACACCAATTACCGCAACGCCTTCATCCTGAAACGCTTCACTGATTTTTTGGAGATGGGGCAGCTCTGCCACACAGGGCGGGCACCACGTAGCCCACACATTCATAACGGTGAGTTTGTTTTCCGCAATATCGGCAGAGGTAAATACATCCCCATTTAAAGTGGTTGTTTGAATGTGGAAAGAAGCACTTGTTTCCTGTTCATCTGCCATTTTTTCCTGGCATCCGGCCAGCAGACACACCAGCAGAACCAGACAAGTTGCCATTGCCGTTTTTCTCATATTGCGATCTCCCTGTTTGTTTTATAAAGATTCCCCATTCTCCTGAATGACAGATTTATACCAAGCAAAAGAATCCTTCTTAATCCGCTCTTGGGTTGCATAATCCACATATACCAAGCCAAACCGCTCCGTATATCCTGCGCCCCACTCAAAATTATCCAGAAGGGACCAGTGATAATATCCGATAATATCAACGCCCTCCTCTGCCGCGCGCTTTAAGGAACGCAGATACCGGTGGGTAAAATCAATCCGGTTCGGATCGTGCACCTTACCATCCAATGACACTGCATCATGGCAGGACAAACCGTTTTCTGTAATCATGATGGGCAACTTATACCGTTCATACAAAAACTTCGGTCCCCAGTACAAAGCGTCCGGCGTGACAGGCCAGCCGTTGGCTGTCCGCGGACTTCCAACGGGATTTGCCACCCATACCGGATCTCCTTTTTCGTCAGCCTTCCATAGGGATCCGTTATATATATTCTGCCCATAAAAATCCAAAGGCTGACAAATAATTTTCATATCATCCTGATAATTTTCAGGCAGATACTGCCGGAACTGCTTTGCAAAGAAGGGATCCTCCTCCGGATATCTGCCGAGCACTACCGGGTCACTCCAAAGCGGCACATTCCAAATCCACGCACTGGCGTCCACGCTTAAATATTTTTTCCGTGCCGCTGCAATATCTTCCGCACTGTCTGTAAGGGGCATGTTTACGCCGCAGGTAGGCGCATATCCCACTTTTGCGTCCTTTACATACTTGCGAATTGCCAGCACAGACTTCCCATGCGCCAAAAACATGTTGTGCAGCATCTGCGCCATATCTTCCAGCCCATGACGTTTTCCGGGTGCATTGCAGCCGTCGAAATATCCCATACCCAAAAAGCACTGGGGTTCATTAAACGTAATAAACCACTTCACCCGATCACCGAAGGCCTTGGCAGCAACCTCAGTATAATATGCAAACCAATCTGCACTTTCCGGATTGAGCCATGCACCCATCTTCTGCAATGCGTAAGGATAATCCCAATGGAACAACGTAATACAGGGGGTGATTCCATTTTTCAGCAATTCATCAATTAAATTGTTATAAAAATCAATTCCCTTTTGATTTACTGCGCCGATTCCGTCCGGCAGAATTCTGCTCCAGGAAAGAGAAAACCGATAAGACCGGATTCCAAGCTCCCACATAAGCTGTACATCTTCTTTATATCTGTGATAGTGGTCGCACGCTACATCGCCGGTATGCCCGCACGCAATATGACCGCCTTCTTCATGGCAATACTGATCCCACACGGACGGAGCCCGTCCATCCTCTGCAGCAGCTCCTTCGATCTGGTAGGCGGAAGTACCTACACCCCATAAAAAATCCTTACAAAATCCCATTGTCTCTTTCCCTCTTTAACTTGATTTATTTCTTCTGTCCGTAATAAGCATTTGCGCCGTGCTTACGCAAAAAGTGCTTATCTAAAAGCTCCCTTTGCATAGGCGCAGTTTGCCCCATTTGTTCTGTATAAAACGCCATCATTGCCAGTTCTTCCAGTACAACGGCATTGTGCACCGCTTCATGAGCGTCTTTTCCCCAGGTAAAGGGACCATGGCTGTGTACCAGCACTGCCGGGATCTGCGCCGGATCCTTGTCATGGAATGTTTCCACAACAACCAATCCGGTATTTTTTTCATAAGCATCTGCAATTTCCGCAGGGGTCATTTTCCGGGTACACGGAATTTCCCCGTAGAAATAATCGCCGTGGGTGGTACCGTAAGCAGGAATTCCACGCCCTGCCTGTGCCCACGAAGTCGCCCAGCGGGAATGGGTGTGTACAACGCCCCCAATTGTAGGAAAATGGCGGTAAAATTCCAAATGGGATGGGGTATCGGAGGAAGGATTCAGTTCTCCCTCTACCACATGCCCGTCTTCCAGAGAAACAACAACCATATCCTCTGCGCGCATCTCTTCATAGCTGACGCCCGAGGGTTTAATGACTACCAGTCCCTTTTCCCTGTCAATTCCGGAAACATTTCCCCAGGTAAAGGTGACCAAGCCGTATTTCGGCAAGCACATATTGGCGGCAAAAACCTCCGCCTTCAACTGTTCCAACATAATTTTATCTCCTTAATGAATCAATTTTTTACTGCTGGCTGAGCAGTTCTATCAGCCGGCAAAACCGTGTATATTTTTTTCGGTAAATTTCTGTATTTTCTTTGTTCGGATGAATGATGGCAGATACCTTTGTCATATTTTCCGCGGCTGTTTTATAATCCGGATATACACCTGCCGCAATGGCAGCAGCCATCGCGCAGCCAAGGGCCCCCGGTTCTTTGGTTTTGACAACTTCAATTGGTGTACCGGTTATATCCGCAAATATTTGCACCCACACATCAGAATTGGTTGCTCCTCCCGCCATGCGGATAGCAGAAGGTGGATTCCGATGTGCAAGGAGCGCCTCAATGTGATGCAGATGGGAGAAGCCGACTCCCTCAAAAATGGCGCGGAGCATATGTGCACGCGTGTGAAAGTTGGTCATACCGATAAATGCGGAGGAGGCACATTTTTCATTATATGTGCCGTACAAAAAGGGCAGGAATATAATATTGCAGTCCCCGGGAGACAGCGCTTCCACTTCCCTGTCAATTTCACGGTACAATGCTTTTTTATCAACATTCGGATCCTCTGCTCCAGGAACAAAATGCTGTATGAACCATTCCAGATTGCCGGATGAAGTAGGGCTGCTTTCTTCAATCAAATAGTATCCGGGAATGCAGAACATGGAATTATGAGTAGACGACCCAGTCGGAACAGGTTCTTTTGCGATGTATTCGTTAATACTCCATGTACCAGTAATCATACAAAGGCGTTCCGTCGTGCTCACATCCAGAGCGATTGCGCAGGCATCAATATCAAACATCCCCCCGCAAACCGGTGTTCCTGCGGCAAGTCCTGTATCTTTGGCTGCTTTCTCAGTAACGGTTCCGCACAGCTCATAGGATTGGCAAAGAGGCGGCAGTGCGTCAAACATCTCTTCCAGATCAAACAAACGCAGCAGTTCCCTGTCAAATTCTTTTGTTTGCAGATTCATCAGACATGTGCCGGAATAATCGGTCACCTCTGCCATTGCCCTGCCTGTCAGCATAAAACGGATGTAATCCTTTGCTTCAAAAATCCAGCGGGTATTTTCGAGGATCTCTGGATGATGTTCTTTCATCCAGGCAAGAATGGCAACCGGCTGTGTTTCCACTACGGGCTGCAGCGCCAGTGATTCTGCTTTGGCGGCAGTACCGTTCCCATACCAACGCTCCACATAGGGAGCACCCCGGCGGTCTGTTGACGCGACAGCGTGATATGCCGGTTTATCATCCTTTCCCCAAAGATACAAACCTTTTCCGTGGCCGGTACATCCAACCCCTGCAATTTCGGATGGCTGAATACCGCTTTTTAGAATCGCCTTGTGAATGGTCGCCGCTGTTGCTTCCCATAATGTTTCCATATCCCGTTCATTAAAGCCCTCACAAGGTACAAGCAATGGGGTATTTTGTGAGGCGGCTGCAATTTCGTGTCCTGTCTGATCAAAAATTGCAGCTTTAATCGTGGTGCCGCCGTTATCTACCCCCATAAAATACAGCATAGATTCACATTCCCCTCTCATTGTAAATACGGACGCAAATAATCATGGGCACGGTGAAGTTCGGCACGCCAGTCATCATTGCCCAGGTACCAGAATTCTGCCGTATACATATGTACGCCTTGCTGTTTAAGCGCCGCTGTTGCCGCTGCAAAATCCACATGTCCTTCGCCAAAGCGCATGTTGCGATATACGCCAGGAGCAGTTTCTTTCAAATGTGCCGCTGCAATATGACCTGTACCGGATCGAATATCGCCGATTACATCATTGGTAGCATTTGTAACATTTCCGATATCCGGATACACTTTCAGGTATGGAGACTGAATCTGCCGGACGTAGACCATAGCTTTTTCAATTGTATTCATAAAATCATTTTCCATGGTTTCCATAGCCAGAATAATGCCGCGGGTTGCAGCCATATCCACAGATCGCGCAAGGTTTTCTCCAAAACGCTTCTCGGTATCCCCGTCAGACGGTTCATAATATACGTCATATCCGGCGAGTTGAATGATGTGCACACCCAAATCGTATGCAAGATTGATTGCATCCTCCATAATTTCCATACTGCGTGATGCTGTCTCAGGATCATTGCTGCCAAGCGGATATTTCCGATGACCGCTGAGGCAAATCGTATTGATATACGTGCCGACTTCCCTAGTCACAGACAAAAGCGCGGTGCGCTCCGCTGCAGACCAGTGGAGCCGTTCCAATCTGGCGTCAGATTCGTCTATACTCATCTCCAGCGCATCAAAGCCAGCGTCTGCTGTACATTGCAGTTTTTCCCGGAAAGAAAGTGTATCCGGCATAGATTTTTCGTATAAGCCCAAAGTATATGGTTTCATAAGCCCTCCTATTATAGGCGTATTCCAGCATTGAATCAATTTACTTTTCTATTATAATGAAAACTTAGCTGGAAATCAATACGAGGGGATACAAAACATGGTAAATTTGCGTGCTTTTGGCTTTGGATTTTCAGGGGGAAACTTCAATCGTTAAAAAACCTCCACAGTAAGGGGAGATGCTGTCGGATCACATATTTCGCTGTAAGCGAGTCGGAGGGATTGTCCATGAATACTGTCGATATATAAAATACTACAAAATGATAGGATAACAATCCTTCGGTTAATTTTACGCATAAAATTATTGTATTTTCATCGGAAAAATCGTTGTGTCCGTTATCAATCCACTCTGCAAAAACTTTTTTCAGCTTCTCCGCAACATCACTGTTTTCTTCTTTTCCAAAGTATCCTAAATTGATGCCTTTTCCCTGAGCAGTAAACCATTCACCTGCAATCGCAACTTCCGAATTTTGTCGAATCTGATTCATTTTATTTGATAAGGCATGCGTAATAATATAAAAAGCTCCGTTTTCATAATAAGCGTTGACATGCCGGACATACGGAACATTTTCCTCTGCTGTTGCCAAAGAAACAACAGTATCCTTACCAAACCGCTCCGTCATTTTCTGATTTGCTTCTTCAGTTATTTTCATATTTTTATGTCTCCTTTCGTTATGCACAAACTAATTTATCAAGCAATTTATAGCATAACTATATAAAAAATCAAACGTTTTTCACATCTGTTGGACTCATAAGGCAATTACTTTTGTTGCAATTTTATCTGCAAAGGCACGGTCGTGCTCTACAAAAAGCAGCGTGGGCGTATATTCTAAAAGTAAATTTTCAATTTGGATTCTGGAAAAAACGTCAATATAATTCAGCGGTTCGTCCCATATATACAAATGCGCGCGTTCGCAAAGACTTTTCGCAATCAAAATTTTTTCTTCTGACCGGCACTGAGACAGTCCAACTCCTTTTCAAAATGATAGCGCGCAAAATCCAGCTTTCGCAAAATCGCTTTAAAAAGTGTTTCGTCAATATTGTTTCTTTGGATAAACGTTTTCATATTCCCCTGCACAGACTCTGTGCTTTGCGGCACATACGAAACATGTAAGCCACTTTCCATATGGACCTCTCCTGTAAAAGGGATCTCCATCCCGAGCAGCAGTTTCATAATGCTGCTTTTTCCGCTTCCGTTTTTCCCCTGTAAGGCTACCCGCTCTCCCACATGAATTTCAAAATTCACATCAGAGCACACAGGATAATTTCCATAGGAAATAGAGAGAGCCCGCACATAAGCCAGACAATTTCGATGATGTGTCAAGGGATAGAGCTTCAAATCCTCTGCCGTTTCTATATTTTTCAGCAAGCTGGATTTTTCCGCAATTGCTTTTTCCATACGTGCTTCCGCTGCTTTAGAGCGCTTCATCATTTTTGCAGCCTTGTGCCCGATATATCCCCGATCCGGACTAAGCCCGGACTTTTGCGAAGAAAATTTGCTTTTTTCCGTTTGATCTGCCCATCTGGCAGTACGCTTCTGCGCATCTGACAGATCCCGAATTTGCCGTTTCAACTTTTCATTTTCCGAATATTGAAAGCTGTCCTGCCGTTCCTTATTTTCCTTCCAGGAAGTAAAATTTCCCTTTTGTATTTCAATATTCGTTTTATTGATAGCCAGTACATGATCTACACACTGATCCAAAAGCGTTCTGTCATGAGAAACGAGAATAAATCCTTTTTTGCGGCGCAGATATGCTCCCACCGTCTGCCGTGCCTGTGCATCCAAATGGTTGGTTGGTTCATCTATCAAAAGAAACCGATCTTCATTTAAAAATAATGCCGCCAGCAGTACTTTGGTTTGTTCGCCGCTACTCAAGGTATGAAAAGAGCGATGCAAAGCCTCCTCTGGCACATCCAGATAAGAAATTTCCCGCTGTATCTGCCAGGTAGGTGCATCTGTGACAGTTTCTAAAACAGCAAGCGTATCTGGCAAATCATCCGACACCGAGTATGGAAAATAGTCAAATAATGCCGATCTCGTTATTGTTCCCCGATATGGGTATTTCCCCATAAGAAGGTGCAGCAATGTGGTTTTTCCCCGTCCATTGCGTCCAATCAATCCGATTTTCCAATCGGTATCAATCTGAAACGAAACATTCTCAAATACAGTATCAAAGCTTCCATCATAAGCAAAAGTCAAATTATTGACGTTGATTTGTGCCATAGTACTCTCCTGTAAAAATAAAATGGGTGCAGGAAAGCTCATTCCTGCACCCATAAACAAATGCGCAAACAGCGTCAATGCTTATGATATGAGAATCTTTGTAACTTTCCTGCCGGGACAAAAAGGCAACACAAAAAAACGCCTTCCATCGTCCCATAAAATTCAGCAAGAAAAATTACGCATTGATCCTCTCCATATTCTATAATTTTTTATTAGTATACACAGCTTTTCCGGCTTTGTCAAGACCTCTGAAAAGAATCTGTTTTAGAAAAAGCTGCCACCCGCTTCGCGCAATAATGTCACCAGGTTTTTTCCAAGGATGTTTTGAAATCTACCGTATAAGGATTATCCTTACGAGATTGCAAATCCTCATAAATCGCCCTGCGCTCCGCGCTGCTTTCCTCTGCCCAGTATTCATATCCGATCATATAGCTATCCACCAAAGCATCCCATGAATCAAACATAGGCTGTACCTGTTGTGCAATCGCAAGAGACCCATTCAGTGCTTCCTCTTCGGTATAATATCCCGCTAAGTAGTAGAAGCTCATAAGGTTCAAAGCACGGCAATAGTCCCATCCGGCAATGGCATTATCGCCGAATTCTTCATAAGCAGCATACCAATTCACGAACATTGCAGCTTCATCATCGCTTTGTACAGTCAAATTTTCCTTAATAAACGCTGTTTTATCAGAAGCATCACCCATACCCATTGCTTTCAGATCTTCCATATCTTCAGCAAACTGAGTACGATGCCCTTCGGTCAAAATCCAGTCCAGCGTTTCCTCTGCGGAGGCACGATCTGTTACATCCCACCATTCTTCCAAAGAAGCAATCTCGATTTGACGGCTTGTATCATTTGCAGGCAGTCCTGCAAAACGGTTGTAATCCCAGCCGTTCAGCTCAGTAAGAATGGCATAGGAAGCATTGATCCATCGAACAGTGTCTGTAAGCTCCACGGTGGTCGCGTCCTTCACCTCGGGAGCTTTTTCTTCAAACTTCTCACAGGAAGCTTTGAAAGAATCAAGCATACTGTCTTTCCATGTATTGGCATAATACAATATTGCATAAAATGCATAATCACTTTCGCCGTATACGATACATGTATCCCCAGTCAAGCCTTCTATTTTCATTTTACCCTGGCATGCTGAAACATCAGACAATCCCGGAACGGAAAAACCATCAATCGGCTCCGGATCACTTACACCATAACTGCTCTCCAAAAGTTCCTGCATACCTTCCATATCATCTATCTGATATGTACCGTCCTTTGGAATCTGGAACAGAAACACGCCCTGATCACCGGATTTGCTGCCAACGCTAAGCATATTATCCAGTCCGGAATCCTGTTCTTCCCAATCCTGATTCAAATAAATGGAAGCCGTACCGTTCCCCAGTGAAAACGCTTTCATCTCCGGGATCTGTTTTTCTGATCCGGACAGCATACTGCCGCACCCTGCAAGTCCTGTAAGCGGCAGCGCCAACATACAACAAGCAGCAACAAACCGCATCAACCATTTTTTGTTTTTCATATTGTCCATTTCCTTTCCTGTTTGTAAAAAAACGGACTTGTTTTCACAAGCCCGTTTTTTTGGTGCGGATAAGAGGACTTGAACCTCCACCGAGTTGCCCCGACTAGAACCTGAATCTAGCGCGTCTGCCAATTCCGCCATATCCGCATATTTAAATTTACAAAGCAACCTGCTGTTGGTGCGAGAGACGGGACTTGAACCCGTACGGTAAAACCACACGCCCCTCAAACGTGCGCGTCTGCCAGTTCCGCCACTCTCGCGTATCCATTTCAGCACGCCTGAATCATGTCGCCTGCAGGAGATATTATACTAAAAACCTGCACGTTTGTCAATAACTTTTTTGAAATTTTATAAACTTTTTTTATTGATATTGTTTCTGGTGTTTTTTAGAAACAGTATGCCCGCGATAAAACGCGGACATACTGTTCAAAAATGCCTGTTACCGCATAAAATAAGCGTCTCTTTCTGCGCCTACAGAAATCAGCCACATTTTCTGACCAACTTTTTCTTCAATGAATTCAATATATTTCTTGGCATTCTCCGGGAGAGCGTCAAAAGACCGGCAAGCGCTGATATCCTCACACCAGCCATCCACATATTCAATTACCGGAGCGGCATTGTCCAGCACCTCGCCAACCGGGAAATTGTGGATTGTTTCTCCATTATAAGAATATGCAACGCAAACAGGAATTTTTTTCATATAAGACAGCACATCCAGCTTTGTAAGCGCCAGTTTATCACTGCCCTGCGCAATAATTCCATATTTGGATGCAACAACGTCAAAAGCACCTACACGGCGCGGTCTGCCGGTTGCAGCGCCATATTCTCCACCCGCTTTACGCAACTCTTCCGCCTCATCGCCTTCCATTTCAACAGTAAAAGGACCGGCGCCAACGCAAGTGGAATATGCCTTCATGATTCCTACAACAGTATCCAGTTTAAGACCGGGAACGCCTGCGCCAATCGGTGCATATGCAGCAATCGTATTGGAAGAAGATGTAAACGGATAAATTCCGTAGTCAATATCCCGCAGAGCGCCAAGCTGCGCTTCAAACATAATCCGCTTGCCCGCCTGCTGCGCTTCCCAAAGATAAGCGCCTGTATCGCATATGTACTCACGGAATTCCTCACCATAGGTTTTCAGATATTCCATTGCAGCGTCCAAAGACATTCCCTGCTTCTGATACACCTTTTCAATCATTAAATTTTTATATTCCAAAATATCCGGCAAGCGGCTTTCCAAATAAGCAGTATGAAGCAGATCTCCGGCACGCACTGCTTTTTTTGCATATTTATCGCTGTAAACCGGCGCGATGCCCCGACGTGTAGAGCCGTAACCGTTTTTGCCCAGACGTTCTTCTTCAAAGCAATCCAGATCCACATGATACGGCATGGTAACAACCGCTCTGTCACTGATTTTCAGATTATCGGGACCTACATGAATACCTTTGTCCCGCAGGCGCTGAATCTCATTATGCAAATGCTTTAAATCGATTGCCATTCCGTTTCCCATTACGCATACAACATTTTCGCGCAAAATACCGGACGGGAGCAAATTCAAAATAAATTCGCCTTTTTCGTTAATAACGGTATGACCGGCGTTGTTTCCGCCCTGATACCGCACAACGATATCCTGATCCTCGCTTAAAAGATCTACAATTCGTCCTTTTCCCTCGTCGCCCCAGTTAATTCCAACTACAGCAGTCAGCATGTTTATTTTTCCTTTCCGTTTTGCAGCAAAATATACTACGCTGTGAAACCTGCGCCATTCAAGCACAGTACATTTTATTATAGCACGTTTTATAAAATTTTGTCAATAAAAATTGGGTAAGATTTGCAGGAACCGTTAATTTTGCATTTCATATTGAAGCATCAACGGTGCACATTAAATATGAACAGCAAAACAGTCAAAACAAAAAGGCGGATGTATAGATGAAAAATTTGAATAAAAGCAAAATTTTCACAGTCTTTCTTGCGGTGGCGCTTCTTCTCGCTCCTCTTTGTTCCACCGCATATGGAGCTGATGAAAACAAACAGGTATATTTAGGCGGCATGCCTTTCGGCGTGAAATTTTATACAGGTACTTTAATCGTCAGCGGACTCAGTGAAGTTGACAGTGCCGACGGAGATAAACATCCCGCAAGCGATGCGGGTATTCAGGAAAACGATGTTATTCTGAAGGTAAACGGAAAAACAATCAATAAAGCAGAGGATGTTGCAGACGCTGTAGAAGAAAGCGGCGGAAAGCCCGTTTCTCTCACCTGCCGCAGAGGCGAAAAAGAATTTGAAGTTTCTGTAACCCCCATATTATCGCAAAGCGCAAACAAATACCGCATTGGCATCTGGATGAAGGACAGCACCGCCGGCATAGGAACGGTAACATATATTATTTCCGAAACCGGCG
>BLMO01000159.1 GCA_011957885.1 Clostridiales bacterium | reverse complement strand
TGGCTCCACGCAGTGGAGACTGGGGGATTGTTGTGTGTTGTGCTATCATTTTGCATGAACTGTGAATCGGTAGTACAGCATAAACAATCCCCCCGTCATACCTAACGGTATGCCACCCCCCTTTGCACAAGGGGGGCTTTCGTTGGCGAGGGCTTGCGGCTGCCACCCCCCTTTGCACAAGGGGGGGCTTTCGTTGGCGAAGGCCTGTGTCGTGTCACCTTTCTTTACATAAGAGAGGCTTTTGATAGCGAGACGCCCTTTTTAAACTGCGCAGCAAATCCTAACAAGGGCATCTTTATCGTCACACATCTGTCTGCACATATGACAGAATAGAAAATGTGATATTCTTACCGTTCAGGGTAGCAGAAATGTTTGTGGGAATCCCTTCTGCATCTGTGGAAATGTCCCATGCGTTCTGTCCGTCACATACTTTAATCAGCGTTTTTCCATCCTCACCTTTTTGTATTTCTGTAATATTTTTTTCATCTAACGCAAACAATGCTGCTGGTGTAAACAGATTTCCTGCCGCTTCTTTCGTGAGAGGAATTTCCACCGTATCGTATACTGCGAAAATATCTTTTCCCCGCATGCGGAAAGTCATTCCTTCCATCTCTTCCGGTGCGGTGAAAGACAAAGTAATATCACGCTCTCCTGCATCATTTACCCGTCCAAGAGATAGGGATACCGTATAGACGGCGCCTTCGATTTGAATTTCTCCGTTGATTTCTGCCGGCCCTTCCTGATACCAGAGTACCGCTGTATTTTTCTCCGTCCCATTACATGCACACAAAAGCAGCAATACCAACAGCAATATAAAACAGTAATTTCGTTTTTTCGTATTTTTCACGCGAAACACCCCCGCATAAATTCCTAAAAGAATCTATGCGGGGGTGCTGCAGTTTTAGAACCACCGAATCAATAATGAAGGGTGTCTACAGTAACAGTATTTTCTTTGTTGTACTTTGTGAAAATTTTCAGCGCCTTATTGGTGCACTGGAACAGAATCTGATGCTTTTCGCCTTTTTCATCAAATACAGCAAAGTATACGTCTTCCGTCTGCTTTACACTTTTGCGGCAGTCGTATGTTTTTGCAATAGACGGGAACTTGCTTGTATATTCAGATGTATAGGGGGCGATCAACTCCATTTCCTTGATTTTCTTCTCAAGAATGGTGGAGCGTTTCTTACCGCCGTAAATCTTGGTAAACTGCAAGTCTCCCGAAGCGGTAGTATACTCATACTCAATATTGACAAAAGGCCAGGTAAAATACCAGGTAATAATGGAAAGCAGCAGACTGATACATCCAAGCCACCAGCTTGCCAGTGCCCAGATTACTGCAACGATTCCGATATACAGAAGAATGAGACCGATTTTTGCCAGAATCAGCATGCCTTCCGTCTTTTTCTTTACGGTAAATTCTGTGTAGTTGATAGAATGTGTGGAGCGGTCGATTTCAGCGCCGTCGTGATATGTAGCCATCGTTATTCCTACGTGCCGGAGCACGTCCTCCTTTTTGCATTTTTATAGAAAAAAGTATAGCATAAAATACGTATATTTGCAAGATGAAATCGTAAAAATTTTATGATCCTTTCCGGTACGCTGTTGATTCGGGCGTGTATATATTGTATAATTATAATAAGTATTATTCTAGGGGAGGCGGACAAATGACAGAACTTGTTTTCGGACTTTCAGCAAAAGAAAAAAGCGCATATGTTCTGGATCAGATAAAGCTTTCTCTGAAACAGAATCGCAGGGTCGTACTTATCGTCCCCGAGCAGCAGCGCCGATCCCATACCAGCGCCTGCTG